>JAAUUE010000126.1 GCA_012031635.1 Coleofasciculaceae cyanobacterium SM2_1_6
GAGATGGAGTTGGTGAGTCATGATTCACGCAAGAGGTCTCTTCTTTACCTCCTTTACCTCCTCTAATGTTGGTCAGGTCGCCCATCCTAGAGTTTAGGCTAATCTCCCAGTTTTGTGCCTACTTGGAGACGGTTGCCGTTGGCGAAATCCCCCGCCGCTTGGATACTCTTACCGGGGGGCTGGACTTTGGTGAGCAGGAGTAGCCCAGAGCCAGTTTGCATGACGATGCCGAGATTTTTGGGGAGGGCGATCGCTGTACCGGGGGGAACATCTGAGATGTTGCTGGTTAAGAGTTGCTGGACATTCTGCCCTTCGACTCCGCTCAGTGACCGATGGAGAGATTGGTTTTTAGGAGAGAGGCGGGGGAAATATTCGGGGTCTAGGGGCAAGGAGGCGGTAATTTTTAGGGGCTGCCCTTGGTAGGTGGTGTAGCAGTGGGGAGCAAAGCCCCGGATTTGGTTATGGAGGTCGATCGCCCCCCGTTGCCAATCTAGGAGATAATTTTCTTTTTTGATCAGAGGTGCGTAGGTGGCGGCTTCGCTATCTTGGGGAAGGGGGAGAATTGTGGAGAGGTTGGCAAGGGTTTCGAGGAGTAGTTCTGCCCCTAGGTTTGCTAGAGCGATCGCCAATTCTGGGGCGTTAGTTTCTAAGCTAATCTCGATACTTCTCTTGAGCAGCATGGCTCCGGTATCCATGCCCGCATCCATCAACATAGTAGTAATTCCGGTAACGCTTTCCCCGTTGTATAAACACCATTGAATCGGCGCAGCACCTCGATACTTTGGCAATAGCGAACCGTGGACATTAATACAACCTAGTTTGGGTAAATCGAGAATTTCTTGGGAAAGAATCTGCCCGTAGGCAATGACCACAAAAACATCAGCCTTCATCGCTTTGAGTTGCTCGATCGCTGCGGTATCTTTCTTGATTTTTTCGGGTTGCCACACCGGGAGTTGATGCTCTAGGGCTAGGGTTTTAATGGGGGAAGGAGATAATTGGCTCCCCCGTCCCCGCCGTCGATCGGGCTGAGTCACGACTCCAAGAACTTCATTGGCGTAGCCTCTCCCTTGGAAAATCGAGGGTGGATGCAATAATTGCTTGAGGGTCGGCACCGCAAAATCTGGAGTGCCAAAAAAGATGATTTTCATTGGAGATAGTACACATTGGTTGAACCAGCTAATCTTTCGATCGTTCTACGATCGTCCTACTAGAATAGCTGACTCAGTTTACTCAGGAGCGTCTTACTCCATGCCCAGGAAAAATCTCAAGGTCTTTCTCCGGGATTTTCCCACTAAAGCTGAAACTGGTAAATTTTCGGCTCAATTTTTAGAGCCGTAGCCTAGAGTCATAGCAGTCCTAAATAACCTTACCTGCCGAAGGCAGGTAAGGTTGGTTATCTACTAGAGGCAATCTAATTTAGCAAATGATTTAGGCGCACTGTATAAAACTAGAGAAAATTATAAAACTAGAAAAAATTAAAGAAAATTAAAGCAACTTAAAGAAAATTAAACTAAACTGGGCTAAATTTCCAAAATAGGTGACACATTATCAAAAATACTGATAGTATTCTCTGCGGAAGGTTTATTCGATCGAAACCCAAAGATAAAATATTTGCGTATTATTGCGGATGACAAACTACCAAATACAGTTATTTTTATAAATGTACTGGTGCATTCACCAGTGCCGCTTCTTTTGGGTAGTCATTAACTCAATAATCCAAACTTCTCCAATCAGCATTTCCCGTCAGGGCTTCTACCATAAGTGCCACTCTAACTACTAAGGAATTAAATAATTATAATGCTCCTGTTTTTTCTTCGACAGCTGGGGTGCAATACCAAATGGATTGTATCGCCTTTGGCGGTCGGATTTGCCTTCAGCATGGCTTCTCTGGTGACAGCCACGGATATTATCAATACCGCCTCTGGGACTGCCAACAATCTTGAAGTTCCGGTCAACTCCAATCAAACTATTGCCAATGTCGTCCGTCCCCGTTTAGAACTTGTGAAAAGTGGCGATCGAGCCGCCGCCGAACCGGGAGACACCATTATTTACCGCCTAACCCTCAAAAACACTGGAGAAATCACTGCCAATAATATTTTAATCACGGATATCCTGCCTCTGGGGATTAACTATGTAGCCACATTAACCCAAGCCTCTCTGACCACGGGGCTGGCGACGACTCCCACCACTCTGACTGGGGCAGTGCGATCGGGGCAGAACGTCTCCTTTAATTTCCCAGCCCTAGCTCCCGGTGAAGCCCTGAATGTGGTCTATGGAGCAGTGATTACCCCTGATGCGGTGCGGGGGAGTGGCAGAAACCTTGCCCAGGAATCTCGCAGTAATACGGCGACTCATCTAGTCCGCATCCGTCCGGGGATTCTCTCTGATTGTGGGACGATCATCGGGCGGGTATTCATCGACAAAAACGGGGACGGAGAACAGCAACCGGAGGAAAAAGGGATGCCCAATGCGGTGATTTTCATGGATGATGGCAACCGGATCACCACCGATGAAAAGGGTTTATTCTCCCTAGGTGGTGTGATTTCGGGCGATCGCACCGGAGTCCTTGACCTCACCAGTATTCCCGGCTATCAAATTGCAGAAAATACTCGATTTATTGAACGCAATAGCCAATCTCGTCTGGTTCGGGTTGCCCCCGGCGGCTTAGTCCGCATGAATTTTGCAATAACTCCCTTGCCTGAAGACACCCCACCATCTCCCATCTTCCCTGATTCATCTGATCAACCCAATCAGCCCAATTCACCTAATCCATCATCTAGCCCGTCGGGTTTACCAAGGGAGTAGACACCATGAACCATACTATGCGTAAACGTCGTTATACTTCCCTGCGTTCTAGCTTGCTAATTTTGGGTTTTCTTGCCTACCTAGGTGGTGCTGAAAGCACAAGGGCAGAAGATTTATTCCCTTCCCCATCGGCAACCATAACTAGCCCAGTCTTGCCACCTTCGGCAGGCTCCAGTCCAGCAAACTCCAATTCAACAAACTCCAATTCAGCATCCAGTCAAGATCGTTACCACTCTACTAGTAATCTTTCTTGGTCACTCATACCAGCGGGGCTGCCAAGATCAGGACAGGTAGGAAATAATTTTCTGAATTTTTCTGAAAATCTTTCTGGGAATTTTTCTGAAAATCTTTCTGGCGATATGGCTCAAGTTCCCCCCTTGGCTCCGCCCCTGACCCCGATCGAGCCATCCAGTCCTAACAATGACTCTACTCCTCTCAGCCCCAATCCAGAACCAAGCCCCACACCCAGCCCATCTCCTAGTCCCACACCCAGTCCCACCTCATCACCAGCCTCTCCATCTCCAGAAGAATTGCTGAATGCCAATACTCCTAGTACCAAAATTGAGCTTAGTGTCACCGGGGATGGGCGGGTAGTTGCCGATGGTCGATCGCTCCTCACTTTTACTGGCAGAATTGTTAATCGAGAAGGCAATCTAGTTACGGAACCCACGGAGCAGATAGTTACCCTGACCACTAGTGCGGGTAGATTTATTGGGACTGATGCTGATCTTGATATGCTAGGGTTTCAGGTCATGGCTCAGGATGGTGTTTTTACGGTGCAGTTACAGGCGGGGATTGAGGCGCAACGGGTGCGGATTCGGGCGGCGGCGATTGTGCAAGAAAATTTTGACCCAACCTTAAATAGTTCTGCAAATAATCCCACGAGTAATTCCCCTATTAATCCCAGTAATAACCCTCTGAATAACCCTAATCTCGCCCTGAATAATCGGCTGATTAACCGGGAAATTGAGACTTTTACCCAAGTGGAATTTATTACGAACCTGCGTCCTTCGATCGCCACCGGGGTTGTAGATATCCAAGTGGGGGCAAGGGGTTTGAACTATTGGGGCAGTCGGCGAGATTTTCTTCGTCCAGACTTGATTAACGATAACCGCTACGAAATTAGGGGCGGGGCGCAGGTGTTTGCCACGGGCAGCATTGGCGAATGGTTATTCTTGGGGGCGGTGAATACTCGGCGGAACCTGAATGAAAGGTGTGATGGCACGACCCGCCTATACCAAGACCAGCAATTTTGTGAACAGCAATACCCCGTCTATGGCGATAGTTCCCGCGTGGATTATCTCACCCCTTCCCGGGATAGTATTTTTCTCCGGTTTGAACGGACTTCCCCCACCCCCGGAGCCGAGACTGATTACCTGATGTGGGGAGACTACAGCACTAGGGAGTTGGCAAGAAGTTCCCAGTTGTTTACCTCGATTACTCGGCAGTTGCACGGCTTCAAGGGAAATTTTAGCTTTGGGGATCTGCAAGTAACGGCTCTCTATAGCTACAATATCCAAGGCTTCCAACGGGATGCGATCGTCCCTGATGGCACTAGTGGTTTCTATTTTCTCTCCCGGCGGTTGGTGATTGGTGGCAGTGAAAATGTGTTTGTAGAAACCGAGGAGCAGAACCGCCCCGGCACGGTGGTAGAACGCAGACAACTCAATCGGGGTCAGGATTACGAAATTGACTACGATCGAGGCACGCTGATTTTCCGTCGTCCCATCCTTGCCCTCGATTTTGATCCCTTTGGCAATACCTTGGTGCGCCGGATTGTGGTGACCTACCAGCACGAATCCTTGAATGCTGGGGACACGAACCTCTACGCTGGGCGTTTGCAATACAACTTTTTGCAGGGCTTAGACCAAACTCAGCAGGCTTTTGTGGGGACTACCTACCTGCGGGAGAATATGGGAATGCAGTTGTTTGAGTTGTTTGGGGGAGATTTCCGGATTCCCTTGGGGAATGGGCAGATCATTGGGGAATTTGCCCGGTCTCGCAACAATACCATTGCTTTGGGAGATTTATTTGGCAACGCCTACCGCCTAGAAGCAGACACGACAATTACGCCGGGATTAGCCGCCAGAGCCTACTATCGATCGGTCACGGAAAACTTTGCCAACAACGCTACCACTAGTTTTAGCCCCGGTCAGACTCGTTACGGTGGTAATTTCTCTGCCCGTCTAGGCAGCACGACTACGTTGACGGCAGGAATTGACTACGAAGCTAATTACGGCATTGCTCCGCCTGTGCGGACTCAGATTTTTGACTTATTTAACCCTGTGCCGGAAACTCCACCGGGAGCAAGGATTGATAATACTTTAACGACCTTCCGAGCCGGGATTCAGCAATACTTTGGCAGCACTCAAGTGGGGATTGATCTGGTAAACCGGAATCGGAGCGATCGCACCAATCTCCTCGGCAACGGCAACTCTACCCAGATTGTCTCCCGCGCCAATGTGCCAATTACGGAAAATCTCAGCTTCCGGGCGCAAAATGAATTAAACCTTGGTGACAGCGATCGCCTCTACCCCAATCGATCGACCCTCGGTTTAGATTGGCGGGTGATGCAGGGGGTGAATGTCCGGTTGGCTCACCAGTTCCTTGATGCTCGGATTTTTGGCGGGGATAGCCTCACTAGCTTAGATACGATCGCCGAAAGTCGTCTGGGAGAAAATACAGCGATTACCAGCCGGTACTCGGTCTACTCTGGGGTGAATGGCGTGATTGGTCAGGGAGCGATCGGGCTGAATCATGCTTGGGTCGTCAGTCCGGGTTTACGGATTAATGCAACCTACGAATATATTTTTAATAATCTCTTTGCCAACACCGGAGCCGGAACCCAGTTCGCCCAGCCCTATGCCACGGGACAAACTTCCTCTAGCCTCGGCAACTTCGGCGGACAATCCTACAGTGTTGGAGTGGAATACAACCCCAACCCAGAGTTTCAAGCTAGTGCTAGGGTTGAGCGCCGGACTAGTAGTGCTGGCAACAATACGGTAATTACGGCGGCGGCGGCCGGGAAAGTCTCGGAAGCGCTCACGGCTCTCGTTCGTTATCAGCAAGCCGGCTCTTCTAACCAACTCCTGCGCATCGGTGATACTGCCAGTTTCCGCTTGGGTTTGGCCTGGCGAGATCCCCATGATGACAGGTTTAATGCCCTGTTGAGCTATCAATACCGCAGTAACCCCAATACAATTCCTGATGACCTCCTCAATGGTTCGGGGGCTGGTTCTCGGGATCATTTATTGTCGATCGAAGGTATCTACGCCCCGGATTGGCAGTGGGAATTTTATGGACGTTACGCCCTCCGCCATAGCACAAGTTTTCTTGCCAACAACATCAGCACCGACAGCACTGTCCTTTTAGGGCAAATTCGAGCCACCTACCGCTACGACTACCGAGCCGACCTCGCTGTGGAAGCCCGGTGGATTGGGCAACCCTCGGTTAATTTTGGGGAATTGGGCTTGGCTCTAGAAGCGGGTTATTATCTCTCCCCAGATTTACGCACCTACGTGGGCTACAGTTTCGGCAGTGTCAGTGACAACGATTTTTCTGGGTTCCGTTCCCGTGGCGGCATCTATTTTGGAGTCACCCTCAAGGTCAATGAACTCTGGGACGGCTTCGGCAGACAAACGCCCCAACCCCGAACCACCGTAGCAGAAACTCCCCCCGAAACCCTTGATACCACAACAGTTCCCGTCAATGAGTCCGGGACTCCCATCTCCTCTAGATAAAAAATCTACTTAGATAATCCTTAGATACCTAAACAGAAACCCAAACCAGACCCCCGATACTCGCCATGCTCAAAACCCTCAACAAGTGGATCAAAACCTCAACCCCTTGGCAAACCCTCTCCAGATTCTTTCTCCTAGGGCTATTTACCTGCACCTTGATCATTAGCACCGTCACCCTATTTGGCATTGCACCCCCTGCCACCGCCCAACTAGCAGCTAACGAGTGTGTCCCCAACGTCTTCTATGCCTCAGAATTAAATAGTAATCGATTGTTTGCTGTCGATATTTCGACGGGGGAAACCAGACAAGTTGGTACTTTAGGATTCAATACTGCTGCCATCTCTAGGGATGCAGAAACAGGAAGAATTTTTTATCTTCAGAATAATCAAGGGAGTGGTGTATCGCCAGTACGTTTCTTTGACCCCATTACTGGAGTGGATCAATTTGTTGGTAATACTGGTGTCCCGGGAGGATTACCTACTGGGGCTGGAGAAGATGTTTTTATTAAAATGGCACAAAGAGCCAATGGTGATATCTATACTGCTTCTGCCAATAACAGGATATTTATCCTGAACAAAAATAATGGTTCAACTTCTGAAGTTGTTATCACTCCCGCTCTGCCTATCGGCAGTGGAGATATAGCCTTTTCTCCGACAAACCCCGATATTTTATTCGTTACAGTTTCAACTCCGGTTACTAATGAGCTTATCTTATATTCAGTCAATGTGACAACTGGGGTGCGGACTCAGATCACTGGCGGCGCACCTCCGGTGGTTCCGGGATCAAACTCTACAGCCTTCGGTCCTGATGGCAATCTTTATGTCAACCAAAGTGGACCCCCTAGTCGTCTTTTGAGAATTAATGCCACCGATGGTTCGGTTACTCCTACTGTCAACATTATTGAAGTTGGTGGCGGTCAGCCGGTGCTTTCCGACTTTGGGACTTTACCGACTCAAACACCTAATATTGCCCTTGATGTGGAAAAGGTTGCCAACCCAGCGGCAGTGGTTGCTGGCGGACCTCTTACTTATACCATCCGAGTCACCAATCGAGGAACTTGCGATGCTAGGGGCGTAAAAATTCAAGATATCCTGCCGACCCAGTTAACAGGAGTGAGTTGGAGCCATCGGGTAGCCCTTAGTTCTGATGAGACTCTGCCGGGAGTGGGGCAGATGTTACCGGGAACGGGGACGGGGAATATTGATTCAATTGTCAACTTGAATGCTGGCTCAAGGCTAATTATCACTGTGACTGGGACGGTTGATCCTCTTACTGTGGATGGGACAAATCTACAAAATGAAGCGGTGGTGATTCTCGATCGCATCTTGAGGTCGAACGTGTCTACCCTAGTAATTAATCCAGTGGGTGGTATCCCTGATTTAGATATTCTCAAGACTGGACCAGCTACCTACACATCAGGGGGAACAATTACTTATAACCTACGGATTCGTAACGTGGGTAATGCCATCGGCAACAACGTTGTAGTTAATGACCCCGCTCCGACGGGAGGAACTTTTGTTTCTAACACGGGGGATTGTGTGACGGCTTTTCCTTGTAGTTTGGGAAATTTGGCTGTTGGTGCAGTACGGAATATTTCGACAACTTTTCAGCTATCTGCGGTGTCGGGGAGTTTAAGCAATACCGCCGTGGTTGCGGCTGATAATGAAGTTAACCTCGCTAGCGATCCGAATGGCTTACTGTTACGAAATAATAGGTCTACTTTTGTTTCTAATCCTGCACCCTCTCCGCCCCCAGTAGTTCCGCCGATCGTCCCGCCGGTGGTTGATGTGGCTATTACCGTGATGCCCCCCCCGCCGTACCCCCCGGCAGTACCTTTAATGTCACCTTGACCGCAAGTAATGTGGGGACAGCCAATGCCGAGAATGTGACGGTTAGCTATGAGGTGCCACCGGGAGTCACCGTGGTGAGTGTGCCAGATGGTTGTGTTTATGATGCCACGGCTGCCACCATCACCTGTGCGCCGATTCCCAACTTTGGCAGGGGAGCAACTACGAACTATAACTTTGTCTTCAAAGCTCCAGACACCCCCATTAGTCTCACCGGGGTTGCCCGCATTAGCACCACCAGTGCCGAACCAAACACCGGGAACAACTCGGCGGCAGCTACAACCACCGTAGCGATCGGCGCTCCAGACCCAAATCCGCCAACGGATCCCAATACTGGGTTGCCGCTTATTCCCCTTATTCCCAATCCTACGCCTAATCCCACGCCTAATCCCACGCCTTTGATTCCCTCGGTCATTGGTACTACCCTACAAGTTACCCCCCCAACGAATAACCGGAATGGTACAGAAACCGTCCAGTTTACTGTCACCATTACCAATACAGGGACTCAGCCCTTGAGGGATTTGCAGGCAATTATTGATCTGGTGAGAACCTTTAGCGGGGTGCAGGGCTTTGTTGTAGTTTCTATAGATAGTTCTGATTTTGTGATTAACCCCGCCTTCAATGGGACTGACCTGCAAAACCTCTTGGGGGCTAGCAATGTCCTTAACCCCGGTGCTACGGGCAGAATTACCTTTAGGGTGCAGGTGACTCCCGGCTTTAATACGGGACCCTACTTTGCCAGTGTCACGGTGCAGGGGACAGATCCAACTGGGACTGTGGTGAGTGATGTCTCCACCGATGGCACGATCGCCGATGTCAATGGTAACGGCACTACCAGCGATGACAATACTCCCACCATAATTCAATTCACGGGCTTACCCAATATCCGCCTAGTGAAAAGAATGACCAATGCCTTTAGAAATGGAGTCATAGTACCGGGGATTAACTTTAATACCCTGATTAATGATGCTAGTGATGTCAACGATGACGCTCCCGGCTGGGCGAATCTTTCCCCCTTGGGCTTAGTCCGCATTGGAGAAACGGGCTTGTTGCAGAGCGGCGATCAGTTAGAATACACCGTGTATTTCCTCTCCGATGGCACGGGTAATGCTGATGATTTCCGGTTCTGCGATCCAACTCCGGCGGGGGCTAGCTTCTTGGGCGATACCTACGGTGCAGGCTTGGGTTCCTTGCTCCGGTTAGAAGGGGTAGAAACCCCCCAAACTAATGCCTTAGATGCGGATGCCGGGAGATTTATTCCGCCACTTACCCCGGCGCCTAGCCCCTGCCCTAGCCCGAATAATCCCAATGGGGCTGTGTATATGCAGATTCCGAGGGTCAGTAATCGATCGCCCAACAATGTCGGCTTTGTCCGTTTCCGGGTGCTGATCCAATAGTTCTGACCAGTTCTGACCAGTTCTCAAAATTCCTCAAAAGTTCTCAACTCATTCATGCTGGAGAGAGAGGTTACTAAATCGAAGCTCAAATCTAACTTTAGGAGCCTTGAACTTTAGGAGCCTTGGATTTGATGACCACAATGGGCGCAGAAGCGATCGCTCTCCCTCACTTTTGCCCCACACTGCGAACAAAAAGATTGAGTTGAGGTAGCTTTTGAGGAAGTTGATGATGGGTTAGAAGATTGGCTAGTAGCATGACTGGAAGATTGCCCAGAAACTTGGCTAGTAGCTCCACCCATTTGCATGTGCATATTTCCTAACCGCATTTGCATCGGGGGCATGGGAGGCATGGATTCTAGCGACGGCATTTGCATTTGCATCGGGGGCATGGGAGGCATAGATGCCATGGGCTGTAAAGGTTGCATTGAGGGAAAGGTAGAATCTGGATCTGGATTAGCAAGGGTCTGGAGCGGAATGATCTGAGCATCGGCGATCGCAGGCATTGCCGCCAAAGTACTAATACTACTACCCTGAATCAACCCCAGAAACTGTCCCCCCTGCCCTTCAACTCGGAGGATAAACCCCATCGCCCCCCGCCATAGAATCGGTGGCACGATCCAAACTCCCGTCTGCCAGCTAGTAGACTGGCTTTGTTGTTGATGAGGGCTACCCGTTAATAAGGTAATAACCGTTTGGTTGCCCTGATTTTCTAGATAAATTTGCTGCTGGGCAGTAAGATTAGCGACATATTGTGGCATGATTTTTCCCCAAAATTGATGGTACTTTTATTCTAACCAACTCCTAATCAGCTACCTAATCAATTAGAACCGCAGAGGATGCCAGTGAAATTTGATAACTATGATCCGGGTGATTTCTACGATGAACTTTTCTTACGCCGGGGTGAGCCTAGACCAGAAGCTGCCCAGTTAGTAGAGAAATTTCAATTTTTACCCCCCGAAGACCTCTACCGCCGCCAACAAGCCGCCCAGACTGCCATGCTGAAAATGGGGGCAACCTTTAATGTGTATAGCGACGGTCAGGGAACCGAAAGAATTCTGCCCTTTGATGTGATTCCCCGCATTGTTTCTGCTCCAGAATGGGCGGTGTTGGAGCGGGGATTGAAGCAGCGAGTCCAAGCCTTGAACCTGTTTATTGATGATGTTTATGGAGAGCAGAAAATTATTCAAGATGGCATTGTTCCCCTAGAGTTAATTACTTCTGCTACAGGCTATCTGCCTCCCTGCCGGGGGACAAATCAACAGGGCATCTGGTGTCATATTACCGGGACAGATTTGGTGCGGGATCGATCGGGGCAGTGGTACGTCTTAGAAGATAATATGCGTTGTCCTTCGGGAGTTTCTTATTTATTAGAAAATCGGCGGGTGATGAAAAGTTCTTTCCCAGAGTTATTCGCCTCCCTAGATATCCAGCCCGTAGATGATTATCCCAGCCATTTACTAGAGACCCTGCTGCATATTGCCCCGGCGAATATTCCCCAGCCAACGGTAGTGGTGCTGACTCCAGGCATGTACAACTCCGCCTACTTTGAGCATTCTTTTCTGGCCCAACAAATGGGGGTGGAATTGGTGGAAGGTCGGGATTTGATCGTAGACGAGGGCTACTTAAAAATGCAAACTACTCAGGGTTAAAAAAAGTTGATGTCATCTACCGTCGCATTGATGATAATTTTATGGATCCACTGGTTTTTAGAGCAGATTCGATGCTGGGGGTGGCGGGGTTGAT
>JAAUUE010000127.1 GCA_012031635.1 Coleofasciculaceae cyanobacterium SM2_1_6
CCACCAGCCCGCCACTCTTCCCCCCATCATTTGCCAAAATTTTAACGCCGGAATTGCCCCCGCCACCCCCCGCGCTAAAAGCAATTACCAGAATTGGGGTCGATCGAATGGTGATTCTGTTACGGAAAAACCCTAGAATAGAAACCGAAGAGTAGGCGGGGTTCTCTGCCGTGGTGGAGAAAATGTAAATCTCCTGAGGCGTTGTCAACCGTTGCAGCGCTGCCAGAAACTCCTCCGTGAATTGCTGACAGTGGACTCCGGGCAGAATTACCAATGGTCCTGGTGATGTTACTTGTAACGGCATCTGGCTACTTCCCGGCAAATCCTTGCCCCCCTATTCTGATAAAATTTCTAAAGATTCTATCAATACTGACTCATGGGATCAACTCGCGCAAGGATCGCAATTGACGCAATGGGGGGGGGATCACGCTCCCGCCGAAATAGTTACGGGGGCCATCCGGGCCGCCGCCGAACTGGATATAGAAGTAATTTTGGTGGGAGATCCCCAGCAAATCCGTGCTTCTGTTGCTCACCAAGGGCAGTCCTTTCCATTAGAAATTGTCACGGCTGAAGATGTGGTTGCCATGGACGAAGAACCCCTTGCTGTCCGCCGCAAACCCAAAGCCTCCATTAATATAGCCATGGATTTGGTGAAAAATAAACGTGCTGATGCGATCGTCTCCGCCGGACACTCTGGAGCAGTGATGGCAGCCGCCTTACTCCGTCTGGGTCGACTTAAGGGAATCGATCGACCGGCGATCGGGGCGGTATTTCCCACTCAAATAGCTGGTAAACCCGTTCTGGTTCTCGATGTGGGGGCAAACGTTGATTGCAAGCCCAAATACCTAGACCAATTTGCCGTCATGGGTTCCGTCTATAGCCAGTACGTGTTAGGCACTTCTGCTCCTAAGGTCGGTCTGCTTAACATTGGCGAAGAAGAATCCAAGGGTGATGATCTGGCTCTGCGTACCTACGAACTCTTGGCTAAAAATCCCCGCATTGACTTCATTGGCAACGCTGAAGGGCGGGATGTCCTCACCGGGCAGTTTGATGTCATTGTCTGTGACGGCTTCGTCGGGAATGTATTACTCAAATTTGCCGAAGCCGTGGGCAATGCGGTATTGCAAATTCTCAAGGAAGAACTTCCCCAAGGATTACATGGTCTTGTTGGCACGGCTCTCCTCAAACCAAACCTAAAGCGAATTAAGCAACGGGTAGATCATGCTGAACACGGCGGAGGACTACTCCTAGGGGTTGCTGGGGTCTGTATCATCAGCCATGGTAGCTCCCAAGCTCCCTCAATTTACAACGCCATTCGTCTTGCCAAGGAAGCCGTAGATAACCAAGTTTCTGAAAGGATTCAAGGAGTCTTGACAACAGTGAACAGTGAGCAGTTAACAGTGAACAGTGAACAGTGAGCAGTTAACAGTGAGGAGTGAACAGCAAACAATGAGTATAAAAAGTTGATAACTGAATAACTGATAACTGACACTTCGACTTCGCTTAGTGCAAGACTGAATAACTGACACTTCGACTTCGCTCAGTGCAAGGCTGATAACTGATAACTGTTCACTGAAAAATGGGGGGAGAAATATTTTGAATCAGACAGGGTTGGGTTTGGCAATTATTGGTTGTGGTTCGGCGACTCCTCAGGAAGTAATCACCAATGACCATTTAACAAGTTTAGTAGATACTTCTGATGAGTGGATTAGCACCAGAACGGGGATTCGATCGCGTCGGGTGATATCCGAGACCGAATCCTTAAGCCAGCTTGCCCACCAAGCTGCGATCGCCGCCCTAGACATGGCAAAGATCACTCCGGCGGACTTAGATTTAATTATCCTTGCCACTTCTACCCCCGATGATTTATTTGGCAGTGCTAACCAAATTCAGGCAAGTTTGGGGGCAACCCATGCGGTGGCTTTTGATCTAACGGCGGCTTGTTCGGGGTTTGTGTTTGGCTTGGTGACGGCAGCGCAGTTTATGCGGACGGGGGTGTATCGCCGGGTGTTGTTGATTGGGGCGGATGTGTTGTCTCGCTGGGTAGATTGGAGCGATCGAGGCACTTGTATTCTCTTTGGAGATGGAGCCGGAGCCGTGGTGTTAGAGCAGCGATCACCGGATCAACTTTTGGGGTTTGAACTGCGTAGCAATGGGAGCCAACGGCAGGATTTGACCCTTGGCTATCAATCCCAACCCCAGATACTTTCCCCAGAGATCACCGTGCAGCAAGGAGGCTATACAAAAATCTTTATGAATGGCAAGGAAGTTTATAAATTTGCCGTACAGCAAGTGCCAGAAATCATTGAAAAAGCTCTATTTCGGGCAAATATTACCGTAGATCAAGTAGATTGGCTGCTGCTCCATCAGGCGAACCAAAGAATCCTCGATGCGGTGAGCGATCGCTTAAAAATCCCTTCCAGCAAAGTCCTCAGCAACCTCCGCCACTACGGCAACACTTCTGCCGCCTCCATCCCCCTCGCCCTCGATGAAGCTGTGCGCTCTGGAAAGGTCAAGCCCGGAGATGTGATTGCCACCGCCGGATTTGGAGCCGGGCTAACTTGGGGAGCCGCAATTTTCAAGTGGGGTTAACTAGTAACTATTGATTAGTGATTATTAGGACTTAGGCAATATTAGTGAATTATGTATGGTTTGGGACATTTTAGTCACGGGCTTCGACTCCGCTCAGCCCTCAAAAACATTCAAATGCGTAAGTCCTGATTATATCAAACCTAGTTATAAGGTAGGGGCGCAAGGCTTGCGCCCAAAGGATTTAAGGATAAATCAACTTTATAAAGCAGATTTTATATTAAGTGAATTGCTGGCTGAGGGCAACGGGATTATGGACGGTGATCCGTTTTTTGTGAATGGAGATCATTTTATCTTGGCGCAGATCTCCCAAGAGCCTTGTCACCGTGACTCTGGTGGAACCAATGGCTTCGGCGATCGCCTGATGGGATAATTTCAAATCCACCATAATTCCCTCCGTTGTAGGAATCCCAAAATCCCGACACAAAATTAATAAAAAACTTACCAATCGTGAACCCATATCCCGGTGTGCCAAGGTTTCAATCATCATCTCCGTCTGCAAAATCCGTGAAGATAAACCCCGCAGCATTAGAGTCGATAATTCGGCATTTTCCCGGAGAGCTTGCTCCACTTGGTCAATGGGGGCAGAAAGTAATTCCACCGAAGTAAAGGCGACAGCATGGTAGAAGCGATCGGACTTATGCCCCGTAATCAAAGACAACACGCCAAAAACACTATTTTCCCGCAACAACGCCACGGTAATTTCTTCCCCCGCTTCATAGACCCGTGAGAGTTTCACTGCCCCCTTTAATAAAAAATACACCCGTTCGGCGGGATCGCCGGGGAAAAAAATAGTCTTCCCACGCTCAAAGGTTTCTGTCACTGGGGGAAAAGCCCCCCTCCCATCTGCCGAAATACGAGTGCTAAAGGTCTATCCTGCTGCATTAATCTTTTACCTTGATTCAACCAGAAAAGTTACTGGTGTAACAAAATTACTAAACCTAAGTTTACCAAACTTTTTTGTATCATCATGCACATTTTTTCTAAAGTCCCGCAAAATATCCCCAGAACCCTGATTTGGTAGCTAAACTAGGGCGATCGTAGCTGGTATCTCCTCTGGCAGGTAATTCATGGATTACCCCCCATTCTCTAGATAGGCAAAAAACTTTCGCTAACCTCAGATATTTTGATTAGTCTCAACTACAGAATAGAATGGAAGAGCTTTTGTGGTTGCCTAATTCTTTGGAGTCTGGGCGGTTATTTCATGAAAATTGTTTTGACTATAATTGATTTAGTTAAAAAATTAGTTCTGAAATTAAAAATCAAGCATTAGTTTCAAGTATCAAAAAATAGCACGAATATTAAAATTATGGGATGGTTCTTTGGGTCTCGGTTTCGGAAGCAAATTGCGCGCATTGAAGTGAATGGGGCGATCTTTGGGGAAACTCGCAAAAAGGTATTGGGATACCTGAAAATAGTCGAAGAGAAGAAGTTTCCGGCTCTGTTGTTGAGAATTGATAGCCCCGGCGGGACTGTGGGAGATTCTCAGGAAATCTATAGCGCTCTGCTCCGACTCCAAGAAAAAAAGGTGAAAATAGTGGCTAGCTTTGGGAATATTTCTGCCTCTGGTGGGGTGTATATTGGCATGGGGGCGCAGCATATTGTGGCAAATCCGGGGACAATTACAGGTAGCATTGGGGTGATCCTGCGGGGGAATAATTTGGAACGCTTGCTAGATAAAGTGGGGGTATCTTTTCAGGTAATTAAATCTGGTCCCTATAAAGATATTTTGGCGTTCGATCGCCAACTCACGGAACCAGAGGAAGAGATTCTCCAGCAATTAATTGATACTAGCTACCAGCAATTTGTGCAAACCGTCGCCGATGCTCGGAAATTATCAGTAGAAACCGTGAAGACCTTTGCCGATGGGCGGATTTTTACAGGGGAGCAGGCTCTGGCTCTGGGGGTGGTCGATCGCCTCGGTACCGAAGAAGATGCCCGTCGGTGGACAGCCGAGTTAGTCGGGCTTGATCCAGAAAAAACCCAGTGTTATAACTTTGAAGAACGCAAACCTCTATTTAACCGACTGGTGGGCGGAGGGGCAACTTTATCATCGGGAATGCGGTGGCTAGAGTTTGAAGTGATGACTTCCGGGCAGCCTCTTTGGTTATTCCGACCCTAAGAGTAATAAAAATAAACTAAACACTAAACACTAAACACTAAACACTAAACACTATAGCGATCCTAAATCATTTTCTAAATTAGATTGCTGCTGGTAGGTGATTTCACCCGCCGGCGGCGGGTGAAATCATTTAGGACTGCTATAGAAATAAATAAACTAAAAGTAAACTTGAGGGGGTTGAGAGTGAATTGGCGAGTTAGAGCAATTCGAGGAGCGACAACGGCGGCGGCGAATACGATCCCGGCGATTACCGAAGCAGTGACGGAGTTACTAGACGAGCTAGAAACTCGTAACCAGCTTGATCATCAAGAAATTGTCAGCGTCATGTTTACAACTACTCAAGATTTGGATGCAATTTTTCCGGCAGCCATCGCCCGGCAGCGTCCCCACTGGTCAGATATTGTCTTGTTAGATGTCCAACAAATGCACGTCCCCGGTAGTCTCGATCGCTGTATCCGCTTTTTAATTCACTTTAATACTCCCTACCCAGAACAAAAAATTTATCATCCCTACCTCCGCCAAGCAAGGAATCTCAGACCCGATCGAGTTTTGGAAAATTTGAGCTATCGTTAGGAGGGAATAGAAGGTAAAGAAGGTAAAGAAGGTAAAGAAGGTAGAGGAGGTAGAGGAGGTAGAGGAGGTAGAGGGAAGTACAGTTATCAGGGAAAAGTTACAAAGTTACTCGGTATTCAAGGATAATTCCAGATCAGGTATTCAAGTATTCAGTTATTAATTGATGTCTGAACTACGGCAGAACATTATCACGAGGGATTGGGTAATTATTGCCCCCGAACGGGCGAAACGTCCCCATGAGTATGGACTGGAAGACCGGAGAAAGCGTCGACTACCTACCTATCGCCCCGACTGTCCTTTTTGTGTGGGGAATGAAGAAAGTACCGGGGAAGAAACCCTACGCTGGAGTGATGACCGGGGGTGGCGAGTCCGGGCTGTGTTGAATAAATATTCGGCGCTCTCCTCTGCGGGCGATCGAGTGCGCCATGCTCAAGGAATCCATCGATCGATCTCCGGGGTTGGGGCCCATGAAGTAATTATTGAACATCCCTGCCATGACCTCACTACTGCTCTCCTAGAAGTTGCCGATGTTGCCAATATCCTCCGGGTCTATCAGCAGCGTTACCTCCATTTCAAGACTGATCCCCGCATTGAAGCCATCATTATTTTCAAAAATCACGGCAAGGGAGCCGGGACTTCCCTCGAACATCCCCATTCCCAGATCGCCGCCACTCCAGTAGTCCCCTCCCAGTTCCGCAGTCGCATCGATGATGCCATTCGCTACTTTGATGATCAGGGCAGTTGCGTCTTTTGTGAAACCTTGGAGGATGAATTGGCAAGTGGCACTCGGATAATTTTTGAAAATTCCCATTTTGTCGCCTTCATTCCCTACGCCGCCCTGTCACCTTTTCATATCTGGATTTTCCCCCGCCGCCATTCTTCCTGCTTTGAACAAATTACCGAGCCAGAAATTCTCGGCTTAGCCGAAGCCTTGCAGGTAGTCCTCGCAAAACTCTATTACGGCTTAGATAACCCTGATTACAACTACACTATTCGTTCGCTCCCCAGCAAGCAAGAACAATCTCCCTATTTTCATTGGTACATTGCGATCGTTCCCCGGATCAATCAAACTGCCGGATTTGAAATGGGCAGCGGTATGTATATCAACGCTTCGCAACCAGAGGAAAGTGCCGAATACCTACGATCGATTACCATTTCTACCTAGATATGCAATAACTGCATCAACTCAATGCATTTGCGTAATATAAATTAACAATCTGTATATCTCAACACATTTAATCCTTAGGGTAAGGACTATCTTGACTCTATTCAAGTAGCCTAAATTGCTCGATCGCCAAGACACGCTCTTTATTTAGTCAGAAAAGTTTGTCTTTGCCCCAAAAAATTCTAGCAATAAAACCCCAAGGGATTCACCAATGACTAGCGCAGCTACCGTGCCGACCACGAGCCTGAACAAATTTGAAAAATTCAAAGCTGAAAAAGATGGTCTAGCAGTCAAAGCAGAAATCGATCACTTTGCCAAAATTGGCTGGGAAGCCATGGATGAAACCGATCGAATCCACCGTCTGAAATGGCTAGGGATTTTCTTCCGTCCCGTCACCCCCGGCAAGTTCATGATGCGCCTCCGTCTGCCTAGCGGGGTTATCACCAGTCCCCAAATGCGGACTCTCGCTGGCATCATTGCCCAGTACGGCGAAGATGGCAGTGCTGACATTACCACCCGCCAGAATCTCCAACTCCGGGGCATTCGCATCGAAGATATTCCCGATATCTTCCAAAAAATGCACCAGGTAGGTTTAACCAGTATTCAGTCGGGGATGGATAATGTCCGCAACATCACTGGTTCACCGGTAGCGGGCATTGATGCCCACGAACTCATGGATACACGGGAGTTAATCCAACAAGTCCAAGACATGATCACCAATCATGGGGAGGGCAATCCAGAGTTTAGCAACCTGCCCCGTAAATTCAATATTGCGATCGGCGGCTGTCCAGACAACTCTATCCATGCGGAGATTAACGACATTGCCTTTGTTCCCGCCTACCAAGACGAAACAAAACAGACCTTTGGTTTCAACGTCCTAGTGGGGGGATTTTTCTCCGCCAAGCGTTGCGAAGCCGCTATTCCCCTGAATGCTTGGGTAACTCCCGATCGAGTGGTAGAAATATGCCGAGCTATTCTCACAGTCTACCGAGACCACGGACTCCGGGCTAACCGCCAAAAATCTCGGCTGATGTGGCTCATTGACGAACTGGGCTTAGATACCTTCCGAGCTAGAGTTCAAGCACAACTTAGTTACACCCTCGCTACGGCAGCCCCCAAGGATGAGATCAACTGGGACAAACGAGATCACCTAGGAGTCTATCCCCAAAAACAACCCGGACTCAACTACGTGGGTCTACACATTCCTGTCGGCAAACTCCTCGCCCCAGACATGTTCACCCTCGCCCGGTTAGCAGAGGTCTACGGCAGGGGGGAAATGCGGCTCACTGTGGAGCAGAACCTGATCATCCCCCATGTGCCTACAGAAAACCTAGAACCTTTACTACAGGAGCCATGCCTCCAGAAATTTTCGGTCAATCCCGGAGCCTTAGTTAAAGGTTTAGTTTCCTGCACTGGCGCAGAATTTTGTAACTTTGCTCTCATTGAAACCAAAAATCGCGCCTTAGCCTTGATCCAAGAACTAGAAGCCGAAGTCACCCTGACTCGTCCGGTGCGAATTCACTGGACTGGCTGCCCCAACTCCTGTGGTCAACCTCAGGTGGCGGATATTGGCTTGATGGGAACCAAAGTCCGCAAGGATGGCAAAATGCAGGAAGGGGTGGATATCTATACAGGGGGCAAAGTCGGTAAAGATGCTCACCTTGGCACTTGTACTACCCCCGGTGTCGCCTGTGTTGACCTCAAATCCGTGTTGCTTGATATGTTAGTCAATCAGTTCGGGGCGATCGGCAAATAAAAGGGATCAGTTTGATCCCCAATTCAAATTAACTCAAATTCCAGAATAACACCATGTCTAGACTTTCTCGCCGGAAATTTATCCTCAATGCTGGAGCTACCACCGTGGGAGCCTTAGTTCTCAATAGCTGTAGCCAAAGTACTCCTACCACTTCTGCCTCTCCTGCTGGCTCTCCTGCTCCGGCGGCTAACGTGACAGGGGCGGATGCCCCAGAAGTCACCACTGCAAAATTAGGCTTCATTGCTCTGACTGATGCTGTACCGCTAATTGTTGCCAAGGAAAAAGGTCTCTTTGCCAAGTATGGAATGCCTGATGTGGAAGTTGCTAAACAGGCTTCTTGGGGAGCCACCCGTGACAATATCGTCCTTGGTTCCGCCGGGGGTGGCATCGATGGCGCCCATATTCTGTCGCCCTTTCCCTACCAAATTTCTACGGGCAAAGTCACCGATGGCAATAAAGTTCCTATGTACATCTTGGCTCGGCTAAACACCAACGGTCAGGGGATCCAACTAGCCAATACTTACAAAGAATTAAAGATCGGGACAGATAGTTCGGCTCTCAAAGAGGCTTTTGCAAAACAGAAGGCAGAAGGGAAAGATATAAAAATTGCCATGACTTTCCCCGGTGGCACCCATGATCTGTGGATTCGTTACTGGCTGGCGGCAGGAGGAATTAATCCCGACACCGATGTTTCCCTAATTGTTGTCCCCCCAGCGCAGATGGTTGCAAATGTGAAGGTTGGGGGTATGGAAGCCTTCTGTGTGGGTGAGCCTTGGCCGTTGCAAACTGTCAATCAGGATGTGGGTGTGGGGGCAATTACAACTGGGGAGTTTTGGAAAGATCACCCAGAGAAATCCTTTGCCATGCGGGCGGAGTGGGTAGATAAGAACCCTAAGGCAACCAAGGCTTTATTAATGGCAGTGCAGGAAGCACAAGTGTGGTGTGATAAAGCTGAAAATGTTAAGGAAATGTGTGATATTCTCGCCAAACGGGAATGGTTGAAAGTGCCTGTGGAAGATATTCTCGATCGATCCAGTGGTAAGTTTGACTTTGGTAATCGGACTTTAGATAACCCTTCCCTAAAGCAAAAATACTGGAGTGATGCGGCTTCTTATCCCTTCAAGAGCCATGACCTATGGTTCCTCACCGAGCATGAGCGCTGGGGCATGTTACCCGAAGGCGTTGATAAAAAGCAGTTAATTGATGCTGTCAACCGGGAAGATCTTTGGCAAGAAGCAGCAAAAGCGATCGGGCAGGAAGCCGCAATTCCCAAGAGTACCTCCCGTGGGGTGGAAACTTTCTTTGACGGGGTGAAATTCGACCCAGAGAACCCGACAGCCTATCTCAATGCGCTGAAAATCAAAAAGGCTTAGGTAATTCTTTCATTCACCAATTCGATCGACCTAGTAATTGCCGTAATTGCTGTAACTGTAGTAATTGTAGGGTGGGCATTGCCCACCATCAGCCAACCACCTGGGTACTGAAATTTAATCAACAAATCCTGCCAAATTTATGACAGCGACTACCCCCAACTCTCCCAACTTTATCACTACCTTAGTCATGTCCTTTGTAGGAAATTTCCAGAAAAATTCTCGAAAACTCCTGACCTCGGCGATTGCTATTTTGATTTTTTTAGCTATCTGGCAACTTCTTTGTTCGGGAGCAGACCCCTCCCTGCCCCCACCTTCCAAGGTTATTGATGATACTTGGGATTTAATTGTTGATCCCTTCTTCGATCGGGGCGGTACAGATAAAGGTTTATTTCTCCATCTAGCCGCTAGTTTGATGCGGGTTGCCCAAGGGTTTATCCTTGCTGCGATCGTGGGCATTGGAGTCGGTATTATCATCGGCAGTAACGTCTTTGTGTACGATGCCGTAGATCCAATCTTTCAAGTCCTGCGCACCGTTCCGCCTCTAGCTTGGTTGCCCATTTCCCTAGCTGCGTTCCAAGATAGCCAACCCTCAGCGATTTTTGTAATTTTTATTACCTCCATCTGGCCCGTCCTCATCAACACCGCCGTCGGCGTGCAGCAGGTTCCCCAAGACTACAAAAACGTTGCCAAAGTCTTGCAACTTTCCAAAGTCGAGTATTTTGTCAGTGTCCTATTTCCAGCGATCGTCCCCTACGTTTTTACGGGGCTGCGGATCGGGGTTGGGCTATCTTGGCTGGCGATCGTGGCAGCAGAAATGCTGATCGGCGGGGTCGGCATCGGCTTTTTCATCTGGGACTCATGGAATAGTTCCCTGATCAGTGAAATCATCATTGCCCTCATCTACGTAGGCATAGTCGGCTTACTCCTCGATAAGTTCGTAGTTTTCCTCGGTAGTTTGGTACTGCCCCCAGAACAGAAATAAACTCCTCTTACCTCCTCAAACCTATGCTTTCCTTTGTTGAAATTGATCATGTAGATAAGGTTTTTCCTTTGGCAAACGGGGCTAAATATATCGCCCTCAAAAATGTTGACTTAAATATCCAGAAAGGCGAATTTATTACCTTGATCGGTCACTCTGGTTGTGGAAAATCTACCTTGCTGAATATGGTGGCGGGGTTAGAACAGCCCAGTGCTGGGGGGGTAATCCTTGAAGGAAAACTGGTGACGGCTCCGGGCCCTGAACGCATGGTGGTCTTCCAAAACTATTCCCTGCTGCCGTGGATGACTGTGCGCCAGAATATTGCCTTGGCAGTAAATCGAGTATTTCGGGATCTGCCCAAGGGAGAACGTCGGGGCATTGTGGAACAACACATTGATCTTGTGAGCCTCCGCCCGGCGGCTGACAAACTTCCTGCCCAACTTTCGGGGGGAATGAAACAACGGGTAGCGATCGCCCGCGCCTTGGCAATTCGACCGAAGATGTTACTTTTGGATGAGCCTTTTGGGGCTTTGGATGCCTTGACTAGAGGCGGTTTGCAGGAACAATTGATGAAAATTTGCCAAGAGAGCAAAGTTACTTGCTTGATGGTGACTCATGATGTGGATGAAGCGCTGTTGCTATCCGATCGCATTGTCATGTTGACTAACGGGCCAGCAGCGCAAATTGGGCAAATTTTAGAAGTGCCAATTCCTCGTCCCCGCGATCGCCATTCTGTAGTCAATCACCCCAGCTACTACAGCCTGCGGAGCGAAATGATCTACTTCCTCGATCAGCAAAAACGCTCTAAGCAAAAGAAATCTATCAAAGCAGCGGCGATCGCCAGTCATGGTTTAGAGAAGATCAATCTATCCCTCGGATTTATTCCCCTCACCGACTGCGCTCCCTTAGTCGTGGCTCAAGAAAAAGGCTTTTTTGCTAAGTATGGCTTAACCGAAGTCACCCTGAACCG
>JAAUUE010000128.1 GCA_012031635.1 Coleofasciculaceae cyanobacterium SM2_1_6
ATATCCCAAATTCTTTTGATGCTATCTAGGCTTGAAGGGGTTTCTGGCGATCGATAAGCCCCATGGTTTCTACCTCCCATACCCAAATTAGTCCTGACAATATCCGTAAAGTCATCCCAATTTTTCCGACCTTGCAGATCCACCGCCTTGATAATTTCTTCCACCAACTGTTCCCGGATAAAATCCCCCCGGGGCGAGAAGAGAAATTCCACTGTTTGATCTAAGACTTGACTGAGCTGATAATCTTGGCTATCACTGGCATTTTTAAGGAGATTTTCTAACCGATTCCAGCGAAAACTACCGTCCTTGAACAGGAGTTCTTGGAGAGAATTTCGCAGTTGAGGAGCTTGATCAGTGAGTAATCTTTTGGCAATGTAGGGGTAGGCTTTGCTGAGAACCTTAAAATTGGGGTCTACATTAATAGCGATGCCTTCAAGGGTGACGAGCGATCGAATGATCAGGGCATAGTAAGCAGGAACCCGGAACGGATATTCGTACATCAGGTTCGAGAGCTTGTCAGTAATGCTCTTAAAATTTAACTCCGCCACCGTTGCCCCCAAAGCACCGTTAAACACATCGGCTAAGGCAGGAATAATCGGCGTGAGGTCAGTATCTGGGGTCAAAAAGTCCAGCTTAATATAATCCTGAGCCAAACCACTAAAATCCCGGTTCACCAAATGCACCACCGCCTCAATTAAACCGTAACGCTGGTAGGGCTTGACCTGACTCATCATCCCAAAATCTAGGTAGGCTAACTTCCCGTCCTTCGTTGCCAACAGGTTGCCCGGATGGGGATCCGCATGGAAAAAACCATGTTCCAACAACTGCCGCAGGGAACACTGGACTCCCATTTCTACCAAGTGGCGGGCATCGATCCCCTGGGCTGCGATCGCCTGCATATTGGTTAACTTCGTGCCTTCGATCCATTCCATGGTTAATACCCGTTCGTGGGTAAAATCCCAATAAATCTTGGGGACATAGATGTCTGGCAAATGTCCGTAGAGGCGGGCAAATTTTTCCGCATTGCGCCCTTCAAGGCTATAGTCCAATTCTTCAAAGATGCGTTCCCCAAACTCATCCATAATTCCCACCAAATCACTCTTGACTCTAGGGATATTTCGCTCCGCCCACCCCGCTAACCCCCGGAGAATGTAGATATCTAGGGCAATATTTTCTTCTAGATCGGGACGCTGGACTTTGATGGCAACGGTTTCTCCGGTTTTGAGTTTGCCTTTATACACCTGTCCCAAGGAGGCAGCAGCCACGGGCTGGGGACTAATTTCGGCGTAGAGGTCGTAGGGGCTGGCGTTTAGCTCTTCTTCGATAAATTGAAAGGCGAGGCTGTTGGGGAAGGGGGGGAGCTGGTCTTGGAGGGTGCTTAATTCTTCAATGAAAATCACTGGTAGCAGGTCTGGTCTGGTGGAGAGAGCCTGCCCGACTTTGATATAGGCAGGACCTAATTTGGTGACAATTTTCCGTAACTGCACGGCTCGATCGCGCTCTTTTGTTGACGCTGATTCGTAACTTTATCCCACCACAAATTAATATAAAAAAATACTAAGGGCAGCAGAGTCTTCAGAAATCTCCTCAAAACAGTAAAAGGACGCTGCTGGTAGTGGGCGGCGATCGCTTCTGGATCGTACTTGCTCTGAGGGTTAGCTGCTAATAATTCTGGTTCTTCTCCTAGGAATCGATCGGAGTTTGGTTTTCGATAAATTCCACATCAATGGGCTGGCGGGGGTCTGGTACTTCGGCTACGCTCAGCAACTGGTTGGGAGAGGAGTAATTAGAGGAGCGATCGGGAAATTCTACAATAGTTTGCGGAGAAGCCATAGGTTTGGGAAAAATGTTTGCTCTGTTAAGGATTGTAACATGCCCCACTCATAACCGGGGGATCCTCTGGCTTGCCAAAAGATAACCTCTAATCTTCTGCGATTCCCAACTAACTCTTATCAGTCTTGTACTTAATTTACTTTAACTGTTGCAACTCTCACTAAAGATATTTCTCCGCTCGTCGATCGTCTAGCATTGCTGCTACTTCTTCATCTGTTGGTGCTGACTGATCTGTATTTTAGCAATCCCCGCATTCGTTAAATTGCTTGAGAACCTTTGTTTAAGGCTGCTTCTGAGGAGTAAGATTGGGGCATGGGATTGTGTTGGAGGGATTCAAGGATTGCCTTAGCCAACTCCAGTCGATCGCTGGGCGGCAATTTGAATACCTGTTCTTTTAGTTCTTGTAACAACATAGCTATTTTTTCAGCTCATAGTCTTTATGTATCCATCATAACTTGTGATCATCTACAACCTCCAACCCCCAAAGTCATTCCAGCTAAAACCATTGGTGAAATAATAGCGCACTATTAGAAATCACCTGATACAAACCGATGAATGCTAATACTTGGGTAATAAAAGGGAGCCATTTAGTGCTTTTAGAGATTTGTTGTTGATTTAGTTTCATAAATTTTCCTAGAGTTTTCTAAAAGGTGACAAGGATTTTCTCAGATTTGCCAGAGATTTTTCTCAGATTGCCCTAGGATACTACTCTCCAAAAAATTCTCCAGAACTTATAAAAGATTATCTAGAATTTATCGTGGATTTTATCTAGGGCTGATCTGAGATTTAACTAACTACCACTTCTTGTAGGATAGAAACTTGCCATTCATGATTACCTTGACTCGATCGCCCTTGGGATCAGCCTCTTTTTCAATATCTAGGGTGAAATCGATCGCACTCATAATTCCATCCCCAAATTTTTCTTGGATCACCTCCTTCATGGGCATTCCGTAGATCTGCATAATTTCATAGAAGCGATAAATCAGAGGATCCGTAGGTACGATCGGTCCCAGCCCCTTAGTGGGATAGGTGGTTAATTCTGGGATTAATTCTTCTCCCAAATCCAAAGCGTGGAGCAGTTTGCTTGCCTCGTCCTCAGAAGCGGCAGATTGTTGATAAAACAAAGAGGCAATCCAGACCTCATCCCGTCCTAAAATCTGCTCCAAATCTCCAAAAGTTAAGCCTTTTAGTTTTTTTGCAGCCAATAGTTTTGTAGTCACAGGGGAAATTTCGACACTAGACATGATGATCTCCTTAAATTTTTAGGGTTAGTTTTTGGTGTTAACTTGGATCTCGATACCTAGGGTTCTTGAAGCAGCTCTACTTTTGTAAACGAGAGGCTTCCACGGTGCGGGTTTCGTAGGAAAGATGTTGTTCCATGGCGGTTTTTAGGCGGTGATAATCGGGGTATTGATCCAACTCCTCCCGTTTGCGGGGGCGGGGAAAAGGTACATCCAACACCTGAGCGATCGCCGCCTTTGGCCCACGGGTCATCATCACAATTTTGTCAGAGAGGAGCAGAGCCTCTTCAATGCTATGAGTAATAAGGATCACGGTTTTCCGTTCCTGTTCCCAAATGCGCTCCACCTCGTCCTGCAAGAAGCCCCGCGTCAGGCATCCAACGCCCCAAAGGGTTCATCCATCAGCAGAATTTGGGGATTAATCGCTAAAGCTCTAGCAATACCCACCCGTTGCTTCATCCCTCCAGAGAGTTCATGGGGATGTTTACGCTCGGCTCCCCGCAATCCCACCAGAGCAATATATTCCTGGACAGTTTCCTTTTGCTGGGTGACAGTCCAGTGGGGATAGACAGTTTCGATCGCAAACCGGAGATTTTCTGCCACAGTCATCCACGGCATCAGGGCATAGTTTTGGAAGACTACCCCTCGATCGGGTCCCGGCTGGTCTACGGTTTTGCCATCAATCAGCACCGAGCCAGAACTGGGAGCAGATAAGCCAGCGATGATATTCAACAGGGTAGATTTGCCGCAGCCCGAAGGTCCAATGATCGACACAAAGGTGTTGGGGGTGACATCGAGGTTAATATCGGCAAGAGCCACAAAATCCGGGGAGGTGCGCTTGAGGAGCTTGTCGATCGGGCTGTTGCGTCCCGGAAACACTTTGGAAATATTTCGCAGAGACAATTGGGCTAATTGGGCAGTTTCGAGCATTTCTGTATTTTGTCTTTCTCTGAAGGGAGTTGTTGGTTCGGAATAGTTCATAAGTTAAGCCCTCTAAGATTAAAGCCTCTAGGATAGTTTTGAGTTATTTAAGCCCTGTAAACCAAGACCCATAACCTAAGACCTCTGACCAAAAGAAACCCAGCTTTGCAAGAGGCTAAACAGGAAATCCATAATTAATCCCACTAAGCCCACAACTAAGATCGCTGTGATAATACTTGTGATCTTGAGGTTGTTCCACTCGTTCCAGACAAAATAGCCAATCCCTCCACTCAAGAGAATTTCCGCCGCCACAATTACCAACCAAGCAATGCCTAGGCTAATGCGTAACCCCGCCACAATACTGGGAGCCGCCGCCGGGAGAATCACCTTGGTAATCGTCCGCCACCGGGAAGCACCGAGGGTTTTCGCCACATTCAGGTAGGCGGGATCCACATTGCTGACTCCAAACTTGGTATTAATCAACGTCGGCCAAATGCTGGTAATGGCAATCACAAACAGAGCCGTTTTTTCGGAATCCCGCATGAGAGCCAAGCCGAGGGGCAACCAAGCAAGGGGAGAGACGGGGCGGAGAATTTGGATAAAGGGATCCACCGCTTTGGAGACTACGGGGGAGAGACCAATGAGAATACCAAGGGGAATAGCGATCGCCGAACCCATCAAAAAGCCCGTGACTACTCGGCGGAGACTAGTCAGCAATAGTAAACCAATGCCTTGATCGTTGGGCCCATTGTCAAAAAATGGATCAGAAATCCAAAACCAGAAATCTTGGATAGTTTGGCTAGCCGAGGGCATAATCGGCAGGAAAACTTTTTTGATTTGCCCCCAGTTCCCACAAGCCCAAAAAGACCAAAAGAATCACCACAAACAAGAGCAAAGCCTGCTGATTAGTATTCAAAATTGGTACTTTCATGGAGGACTGAGAGCGGGGTAATACTTTATCAATCATGGTAAAAAAAGTAAAAAGTAGAAAGTAAAAGGTAAAAAGTAGGGTGGGCAACGCCCACAAATTCAAATCCACAAATTCAAACCAAAACATCTAGCGTTGTAAGCGTTTCACCTGCTCCTCTATGTAGGCAGTGGGATTCTTGGGATCAAAACTGCCGTAGATTAGCTTTTCGACTCGCTCTGCCTCGGCAGGAGGAGTCTGTCCCAGTTCCTTTTGGAGTTCTGCTGCCACGTCCGTGAGGAAAATATCTTGGGCAATGGTGTCATAATTGGCTTTGTCCTTGGGCATTAGCTCCCAGCGCACCAGTTGGGAAGAAATCCATTTAGAGAAACTTTTCCAAGGGTAAGGATCAAAACCAATGCGATCGGGCACATCCTTGGTATTGCCTAGACCATCTTCAAATTTACCGGTTAATACCGCTTGCACCACAGGCAGGGGCTGATTGAGGTACTTCCGTTCAATCAACGCTTGGGCGACACTTTCTCGGTTGCTGGGGTTGTCGGCATAGACGGCGGCATCGATGATGGCTTTGTTCACAGCCCGGAAGGTATTGGGGTTGGTGTCGATCCATTGCTGACTAGCGGCAAAGGCACAGCAGGGATGCCCATTCCACAGGTCTTTGGTGAGCATGTGAATAAACCCAACTTTTTCAAATACTGCCCGTTGGTTAAAGGGATCGGGCATGAGCATCGCATCTAGTTCCCCCGCAGTCATTTTTGCCACACTGTCTGGGGGCGGCACTGGGGAAATCTGGACATCTTTATCTGGGTCTAGTCCGCCTTCGGCTAGGTAGTAGCGGATCAGGAGATTGTGCATAGAGAAGGGAAACGGCACCCCAATCTTGAATCCCTTAAAGTCTTTTGCTTCCTTGACGGTATCCTTGTGCTTCAGGGCAACGGTGATCGCCTGCCCGTTAATGTTTTCGATACTGGCGAGTTTGATGGGGAAGGAGGCTGAACCTAAACCGAGGGTAATGGCGATGGGCATGGGGGATAACATATGGTAAGCATCCAATTCTCCAGCGATCGCCGAATCTCGCACCGCTGCCCAGCTTGCCAACTTCTTCACCGTCACATTCAGCCCATATTTTTCATAGAAGCCCAAAGGTTCAGACATGACGATCGGTGTAGCACAGGTAATGGGAATAAACCCGATCGCGAGATCTTTTTTCTCTAGATTAGTCGGGGTACTCGCATTCGGGGAGGCTTCTACGGGGGAATTAGTCGATTGTTGCTGCCCACAACTACCTGCGGCAATTAAGGCTCCGGCTACTACCACCCGCTTTATAAATTCCCGGCGACTAAAATCCCCACTGCGGATCGTATTACTAAAAAATTCCGTGGCATTTACCCCAAAAGCTGCTGCTAGAACCTGATCTAAGCCCCCGGCTTCTCGGATTAATTCTCGACAAAAATTTTCTCGCTCTGGATTCCCACCCCCAATTTGCTGGAGGAGCAGTGCTTCTTTCATCTCGATCGTCGTCAAGGTCTGGGCTAATTCCAAAACCTCTGGCTTGTACAAACCCATCCGCATTAAATCGTTAATCATGTCGGCGGGATTATCAGGCATTCCTTCGGCGGCTTGCCAATGGTCTTGAGGCAGGTGGGTTCCCCCACAGGGGCAGCGAGTTCCCAGTAATGTACTGGTTAATTGTGTGTTAGCGAGTACCATAAATTCCTCCAATTTTCCCTATCTGGATCAAACTCTGGATCAAAATTAGACTTGTTGCTTGTCAGCATATCTGGAGTTGGGCGGGATGACATTGGAATATCTTTAGCAAATCTTCAGAATCTATGGGATTTTCTTTCGGTTTCTGCCAGCAGGAATCTACCTAAAAATTCTTCAACCCCAGCAGAATGCTATAGAATGGTTGAGTTTCAAGCCCTCAGTAGAGGTGATGTAGAGCAGATTATTTTCCCCTCCCCTAAACTTCTGAAATTATTCTGACGCTATCAAGTTGAGAAGATTTAACATAAAAGATATTTAGTAGATAAATTCATGAGCAACGAACAGATAATTCCTGAAAACCAAGTATCTAGTGATGGCAAGCTGATTCCAGCGATCCCGGAAGTTGTTCTAGAAACTAATCCAGAAGTCATCCTCGAAGCCAGCCCCGAAAACATTGCTGAGACTATTGCCGAAATCTCTCCCGATCCCCTACCTACAGTTAACTTTGAGGCTAATTTGATTAATTTGGCAACCTCAGCTAATTCTAGCTTGAGAGGGATTGCCAACTCTGAAGCTATATCCCTTTCTGGGTCAGAGAATGCATTGGAATTTGTTGTCGACAGCTCCCCAGAAACTCCCCCAGAGACTCCTCTCAAGATTAATCAATCGCCTGCCGAAAATGCTCCCAAAGCGAAGCCTGTAGCTCCACCGCCACCTCCAGCACCCCCCTCGATTAATCCCTCTTCTCTCTCCAAAGCTGCTCCTAAACCTACACCTACTAGTGCCTCCAAAACCAAAGCCCGACGGATTGTCGTGACATCGGGGAAAGGGGGCGTGGGTAAAACCACGATCACGGCGAATTTGGGAATGGCTCTAGCAAAACAAAACAAAAAAGTTGCCCTAGTGGATGCAGACTTTGGGCTAAGGAATTTGGACTTGCTATTGGGGCTAGAAAATCGGGTGGTGTATACGGCAGTGGAAGTGATTGCCGGGCAGTGCCGCCTTGATCAAGCCCTCGTCCGAGATAAGCGGCAACCGGGGTTAGTCTTGTTACCTGCGGCGCAAAACCGCAATAAAGAAGCCGTCAGCCCAGAGCAGATGAATCATTTATTAGATGAGTTGGCAAAAACCTACGACTATATCTTAATCGACTGCCCCGCCGGGATTGAGCAGGGATTTCAGAATGCGATCGCCGGAGCCAAGGAAGCCCTAATTGTCACGACTCCCGAAATTGCCGCCGTCCGGGATGCCGATCGGGTGGTGGGGTTGCTCGAATCTCAAAGTATCAAACCCATCCGCCTAATTGTCAATCGGCTGCGTCCCGCCATGGTCAAAGCAAACGATATGATGTCGGTGGAAGATGTGCAGGAAATCTTGGCGATTCCCCTGATTGGCGTAGTTCCCGATGATGAGAAAGTGATCATTTCTTCTAACCGGGGGGAACCTCTGGTCTTGGCAGATAAGGAAAGTCCTTCCCTGCCGAGTATGGCGATTACCCACATTGCCCAACGCCTCAATGGTGAAAGCGTCCCCTTCATTGATCTCATGAACTACAACGACGGCTTACTCAACCGGATCAAGCGATTTTTCCTAACTTAGCTAGAAATCTAGACTAAAATCTAGACTAAAAACCTTAACTAAAACAATAAGTACCCCCAGGTGTTTCCCCTACTAACCCCCCTACGAAGACAATGCTTAACCAAATCCTTGAGAAACTTTTTCCAAATAATGCCAGTAGTCGAGACCAGGTAAAAAGTCGCCTAAAGCTGGTGATTGCTAACGATCGCTCCGGGTTGAGTCCAGAAATGATGGAGGCGATGCGGCAGGAAATCCTTGTCGTTGTTTCTCGTTATGTGGAGTTAGATGTGGAGGGGTTGGAGTTTTCCCTAGAAAGCAATCAACGGGCGACGGCTTTAATTGCCAATCTCCCAATCCGGCGGGTGCGGAATAGTGCTTAGTTCTAGGATCTAGCTCACGGTGATGTACGACAAAAACTAAGAACCGGGACTAACTACAGGTAAGCCTTGGGTTTCTCGCTACTGTTTGCGTTCCATATATTGTGATTTATTATGATGCTAAAAACTGGAGATTTAAGATAACATCTTAAGTAGTTGATGATGATTTCTCCATAGAGTGATTGAACCATCATCCTTAATTTTGGCAATAAAAGGGGCTGAGTTGTTAAGAGCGAATTTCTCCAATTTCTCTAGGATATTCGTTAAAACTGATGTTATTGCTTGACTGCCTAAGTTGCCGGATACAAGGATGAAAACTTTAGTATTTTCTTTAGCTATTGCGGTTAGTTCTATTTGGTTTTTGCCAAGGTTAACATCCTGTGTTAAAACAACCCAGCCTTTTTTGCTAACTATGGGTAGCCATTCTATATCATAGGCATCATGACGAAAATGAGCTTGATGGGTTTCTATGGCAGCCCCCTTTAATCTCATGGCTTGGATGAGACGTTTTGATTCTAAGGCTCGATCGATGAAAAAAACTATTTGAGGTGGTTGATTCATGCCGCAGAGTAAGGAGTCTCAAACAAAATTGCTGCATAGATCTGCTCGGTTGTACAGCTATAATCATCAGCGATCGCCTCAACTTCATCTCCTGCATTGTAAAGATTAGCAATGACATTGGTGGGAATCCCGGTTCCGGCGATCGTGGGCTTGCCAAAGGATATCCGGGGATCAATGTATAGTAAATTGCCAATTTCTCGATCGGCAAACTTAATAATGGGGGACAAGCGTGTAGCCAATCCTTGCTCGTCCCACTCAATCCGGGTTAGCAAATGTCTGAGAACTTCTTTCATGGCTAGTTGTCCAGACCGAGAAACAGTAACAAGATGATCAATTTCTTCAATAAATAAATCTACCCCATCAGTCTTAAACTCACTTCTAGCGAGGGGATGAGGTACTTTTAGCACCTGTTCAAGATAGTCTAGGGCAGTACGAATTTTATCTAATCTAATGTTGTGTTTTTGGCGAATAACTCGCAAGACGTGAGCTTCAATTAGGTTGGTGAAGGATAGCTGGGCAAGGGCTGGATTAGGTCGCTGGATTAGGGGCTGAAAAAATTCCTTACCCTTTTTTTTTGTATTGTAGGTACGCCCGTGGAGCCAAGAGTTTAGTGTACCCGATGGTATCTGCAAATATTGGGCTGCATTGACCACTGGGTATAAAGGGATATTTTGGATGGGGGTATCGGTTAATCCCATGAGCTAAAAGATAGTTTGATTTGTCATCACTAATATTTTAAGGCTATTTGAGGTGTTGGCGAAGGAATAAAAGTTAGGAGCCGGGACCAACTACGGGTAAGCCTTGAGTTTCTCGTCGGGCGACTTCGGTGTTGAGGTCGAGGAGAAATTTGAGGGGGTCGTCTTGGGGAGTGATGTCGTAGGCTTGGGCAACAAGTTTGTCTAGTTTGGTGTGGAGTTTGGCGAGTTGGCTGGCGGGTTCGGGGAAGAATTGGTTATACAGGTGGGTGATGCCGCATTGTTTGCGTTCCATATATTCACTGCGGAAATCATGAAGTTCTTGCATAGCTGCCCGAATCGCAATTTTAGTTTTGGCTGGGCAATTTTGAGGGAAAGGAAAATTTTCAAAACAATTAGCTGGGGTGTAGCGCGTTCTATCCTCAAGGGTAGCATTTTGGGCTTTGATCCATTGCCGATGCAGGGCAGAAGTTAAGATACCCAAAATATAAAAATCATCAGCAGCAACTACACTAGTCCCATTGCCCGGTAGCCATTCGGGGGAAGAAGGAAGAAAAATAGTCCATTTCGATACTTCAGGCACAACAAAAAAATATGGCAGATTGGCTATGGCTTGTCGGAGGTTTTGTCGGGTGCGGTGAAAACGCCACCAATATTCCTGAAGAGTGGGATTACGGTTTTGATCTCTTTCTGGCTTGACATAGGTTCGGAGATGCTCAAAAGGCATTGCATAGCTTTCGGCTATTTCTAGATCAAAGTCATGAAAATCAATAATCCATCTAGTAGGCTTTCCCTGTGGATTTCGAGCTAGATTCTCTCCCATAGAAAAGAGTTTAATAACATCTTCATTTTTAGAATCATTGCGGATGAAGTTCTGGGCTTCTCTTGCAGTTAGTAAAAACTTTCTGCCATTAGGAACTATGCCCATAAAACAATGATTAAGATTTATTTGTAATCGCTTGGCTTGACTAACATTCGCTTCTGCTTTCAAAGAAGAATTAATACAAGAAACTACTTGACCATCTATTTTAAAGACTAAGTCAGGTAGCTCTGGATGGGCAGATTTTTTGTACCAGTTAACAATACTAATATGTACATTTGCATCTCCGGACCAAGGCTGGGTAGAAATGACATCATAGATGTAGCCATTGTTGTCTGTGATGTAATTGAGGGTAGCTTTGCGGCTATGACCTTGAGAGATAGTATTTGTGCCAACTAAGCCAGCTCGACAGTTTTCTTCTAAATGATCATGAGTAAGACGAAACCAGTAGGTGCATAGGTCTACTTTGCCTTTAACTTCTGGAAACTTTGCAGAAACACGATCGACATATTCATCTCCCAAAATTGAACGCATCCGATAACTACCTAAAAAGGGAGGATTGCCGACTATGGCATTAACTGGTTCCCACGTACAAAACAGCGCATCTTCACAGCGAATATTATTCTCTAAATCATCTAGGGGTAAAGCTTGTTCTATTTCTAAGGGAATATTTATTTGTGCTACATCAATTAATTGACTTTCTTCATCTAATGCTAATTTTTTGGCAAGCATTAAAGTTATTTTGCCAACTCTACAGCAAA
>JAAUUE010000129.1 GCA_012031635.1 Coleofasciculaceae cyanobacterium SM2_1_6
AACTGCTTAGTTCCCAAATCCGTATAAACCCCCGAAGGAATCACAATCCCACACTCCCCACCTTCTCGCAACAAATTAAAACATTGCTCTAAAAATAACTTATAGAGATTAATATCCGTTCCAGACTTTTTCCCGTTAACAATAGAAATCTGATTTTTGTATTGTTCCGCAGACCGATAATAGGAACTAACGTAGGGAAATCGACTCAGATAATCTAACCACGCTGCCGCAACTTCTGGGGTTTCTAAGAGCCGTTTCTGCTCCTTCTCAAAAACCTTAATATCCATTTTATTTTTAGTCACCAACTCATTAAAAGTAGCAAAAAATTCCTTAGCTTGTGGCTTGAAAATTTCCCAAGGTGGATTAGCAATAATCGCATCAAACCCACCATTTTCTATAATTTGATTAAAATGAAACCCCCAGTGAAAAGGCTTCAATCTAGCAATATCTTCAATAGTTAAATCTCGCTTCTTTGGTTTCCCTGTCAACTGTGCCTGCTCATACTTGATCGACAGCCGAAATACAAACTCATTAAACAATAACTCATTTAACTTAGCTTCAGATATTTTGTTGATTTCATTAATACTCCGCCGTAACCTTCCTAGCCTATCTTCTTGGGGTGTCTCATGCACATCTCCTAGTATAAAAGCGTGCCTTTTGTAATTTTCTACCGAAATATTTCTTTCCCGCAAAATAGATTGATAATCCTGCGCTGCTCCTAATTGCAAAAGACTAGTTTGGGCAGAATTTCCTACCCGATCGAAACTTTCTCCATCCACCCGCATCAACCCAATTAACGAATTTCCCGCCATAATATTAAAATCAATATTCGGCAACGGCTCCAACTGATCCACACTTTCTGCCGCCGCAACCAGCGCCAAAAACAACCGTAACTTCGCAATTTCCGTCGCCTCCTCCATAATATCCACCCCGTAGAGATTATCACTAATGATTCTCTTCTTGATGTAATAATTTACCGAAGAATGTCGCCGTTCAATATCCTTAACCTTGTACTTAAGAACCTCATCCCCCAAAAATAAATCCTGCCAAAAACCCGCTCATAAACATAGATCAAACTCTTCATCGCCGCCACCAGAAACGCCCCCGAACCACACGCCGGATCCAGCAAACTGAGACTAGGCAAAATCCCATTCCTAGGATTATCCTCACTCAAATCTCCTAATAACTTATGACAAAGCGGCGGAGTCAGATTCGTTAAAAGCTCATTAATAGATGAAAATTTAAGACCCTCACCCCCAGCCCCTCTCCCAGAGCGAGAGAGGGGAGCAAGAGAAGAATGAATAGAAGAATCTTGTCCCCCTTCGCCCCTTGTGGGAGAAGGGGTTAGGGGATGAGGGGTATTAACCCGATCGAGAATCAACTTATTAATCGTGCGATCGCACAAATATTCCGTAATCTCCGGGCGAGTATAGTAGGCCCCAAACTCCTTCTGGTTAATATACTTCTCAAAAATATACCCCAACACCGCCGGATTAATTTCCTTCTCATTCCCCCCCGGCGTATCATCCAAATTCCAAGAATAACTCTCAAACAACTTAAATAACTCTGCAAAAGCAGCATCTGGTAATATCATTTGAGGACAAATCTTTTCTACCTCATGCTCCAGAAATAATCCCCCATTAAGATACTTAATATTACCAATTAACTCACGAGTAGTATTTTCTCGATCGTACTCTGGTTTAGCAAATCCTTGAAAAAATAAAGTCTTGAGAAACTCTCTATAAAATTCATCTATTTTTTGGTATTGAAATAGCTTTAATTTATCCTGAAGATAATTAGTATTTCCCCCATCCAAAAATCCCTTCCGTTGCAAAAAATAGACAAACATTAACCGATTGAGCAACACTGAAGCATACCATTTAGCCTCGCTGTCCCGACTCATTCCCCGCTCCTTAATCAACTCCAAAAACTTCCCGTGTTGCTCCTGAAACTTCTTGAAAAACTCGTTCGTCACCCGCTCCACATCCAAACCCTGAGCAAGGCGATCGGCGACCCCAAACGTTGAGATCTTGGGCAACTCCTCCGGGGGAATCCGCAGACTAACAATCTTGCTCAACAGCAGATCACCCACCCCATGCTTCTCATACACATGCTCCCGTGGGTACGATCGACCATCCTCCTGCTTCACCCAATACCACAGCGATTGATCTCGATCGCCATTCAAAAAAATCAACAAATTTTCCGCCGTCCGCTTGCTGATCTCCCGATAAATCTCCAGCCGCCCCGCCGCCCCCGGTATCTCTGCCCCGGAAATCTCATAGACCACCACCCCTTTCATTTCTGCGATCGCAGACTCTTAAACCCCTCTACCTGCAATGATTGCGGCTTTTGTTGGGTCGATCGAGACCAGTTAAACTGCTCAATAAATAATTTTCTAAACTCAAACCCTTGCAGAAGTTCCCGACACTGCTTGAAATCGATCGACATAATCTTATTTCCTCTCCGATCCTACTAAATTCCTAGCCTAAATTATAACTATTTAACTATTACTTATCTATCACTTCTCTAAGAGTTTTATAAATCAACATACAACCACCGAAACAACTCCGCCGCCGACAATTGCCAATCTTGCAACACTTCCAGCGCTGGTAACTGCTCATCACCCCTTTTAATCTCTAGCATTTTATCCTCATAAAAAATCAACACTACTTCCTGCTCTGGATCAATTAACCAACCTAATTTAGTGCCATATTCAAAACAAAAAGTCATCTTCTCCATCACCCTACTAATACGCTGCTCTGGGGACAAAATTTCTATAATCCAATCTGGAAAAATATTAATTTTATTAGTAATCTTTCCCTCTTCATCCCTAGGAATATTCTCCCACATAAAAACACTAATATCAGGGACGATCGATCTACCAATGATAGTTCCTTGCAGTGTACTATGCTCTTCCCTACTAAATTTTTGATAAATTCGCCCATTAAAATATTCACTCTTTGGATCGGTTTCCGGCAGTTCTAGAAATTCTTCAACAGTAATAGTCTTTCGTGTTTTTCTAGAAGCAACTAAACTACCATCAAAATCACATTGCAATTCCAAAAAAGCATAAAGTAATTTCTTGGGTTTACCAATTTCATTAATCCTAGATGTCAACTCACCTTGCAAAGTGCTATGTTTCCCATCTGGCATGGGTTTTGATAAATTCTTCCATCAATATATTCACTAGCTGGCTTTGTTTCTGGTAGCTTGAGAAATTCTTCTAAAGTTATTTTTGGCTCCGGTGATTGATTAGATTCGTTAGCTTGAGAAATAGTAGTAACCATTGGTTTAACCTCCTAAATTTAATTTCCGGTAAACAGCCCCAAAGAACAAACGATCTGGGGTTCCTCGATCGCTCCTTCGGTTTCCAGAAAACACAGCCGATTATCTTGCCATAAACTTAATACTAACTCGCTCAATTGTCGATCGCTAATACTCAGCCGTAGCTGCCGATTTAGGGTATCAATGGCTGACTCTTGCAGACGATATTTATACATTTGGTCATGGGCTTTTTGCAGTTCTTCTGAGGCAAACAAAGGAAAGTTTTGCAGATAGTTTTTCAGACGATAATAGGTCTTGTATTGCACCCCTCCCGGCTTGCCTAGCTTGCTACCTTCCTGCTTCTCTGCCTCAATGACCAACTCCTTTGCTACCTCTACTAATTCATGATGCAATTTATGGCGAGGAATGGCTGGTGTATCCGGGCTACAGGCTGCTGCCTTGAGGATGGCGACCTGAGATTGAGTTACTTGATTTCCCTCTCGATCGACCCACACCAAAGCATCATTATAGCTAGAGGTTTTCATGTAGAGTAGCACCCCTTCTGGTTGATCAAGATTGGGGCTGTGGCTCCGGGTGGAAAAGGCGACGTTATCGAGGTTTTTAATCGTGGTTTCTAGCTCTGGATTGTTAGCGATCGCCTGTTGCCAAATTTGGAAAGCCTCCGAGGTTAAATCTACTTCATTGTCCTCTGGTTCATCTAAAGTTCCTGCCTTTTCATTGTACAAATTTAGGGTTATTTGTTGATATTCTTGATAGTCTTCTCCCTCAAAAAATACTTCATCGGAACCAATTACTTCGGCATTTTGTTGCAATCTTTGGAGCAATCGATCGTGTAGCTTAATAATGCGATCGACCCCTTCGGCTGGCAAGAAAGAATAACAAAATATTTCCGCCGCTTGCTGCCCAATGCGATCGACCCTACCCGCCCTTTGAATTAACCGAATAATTGCCCAAGGCAAATCATAATTCACAATCACCGCACAGTCTTGGAGGTTATGCCCCTCACTCAACACATCGGTAGTAATTAATACTCGAATTTGCGACTCTGGAGAAATTGCTCGATCGCCAACTCGACCATTACTCACCGGACTAAATCTAGTCACCAACTGGTTAGGATCCCTAGATTGCCCTGTCACTCCATCCACTTGAGCCATACCCAAACTCTGCAAACTGCCAACTAAATAATTCACCGTATCCGCAAATTGGGTAAATACTAAGACCTTTTCTTGGGGATGTTTCTTTGTCAGTAAATTAATTAAAGCTAAGAGTTTTTGATCGGATTTTGTTTGCCATGAGCCACAGGTTTTTAGGATATTCATCAATGCTTGAGCATCACTCAAAAGGTCTTTTTTTAGCTCTTTAATCTTAAATAGATCTGCCCGAATCCACTTAAATCGATTTCGATATTTTTGCTGATAAATTTGATAAATTTCTTGGGCTTGTTGGCTATAGTTAACAATACTGTGCTCTGGATAATTACTAAGTTCTGAAACTTCTACTTCTCCACTACTATCTTCTAGTTCCTCTGGCTCCAGACTATCAATAATACTTTCTAAATCTTCATCTTTTTGAACTCTCAAGAACTCTGCATCCTGAGTACCGATGGGAATTTCGAGATTATGCTCTAGGGCATGGAGATACACAAAATTTCGCAAAATGTGCGATCGCAGAGACTGAATAAAAGCAATCCCACTACTTTCTAGGCGCTTAAACAAATTTGTCCGGGAAAATCCCTTAAGTTGTTTACCAGCACGGGAAAGATTTTCTAATTGTTTCTTTTCACCCTCGTTTGGAGCCTGTTTGGGTCGGGGCAGTTTATAGTTTGCCAAACCGTAGCGGGGGAGATTCAGACTGCCAATCACTTCTACTACTTCGGGGGAATAGAGTTGAGCATAGGGATCGGTTTCGGTGAGAGGAAATTTAATCGCCTTGGGAATGCGATCGGGAAAATAGGATCTCTGCCCGTCCTGAAAAAGTAGATATTTTCGTCCAGTTTCGCGATCGGTTTCTGTATAAAAGTTTTTAATAAAACTCCTTGTCCGTCGCACCATATAAAGATTAATAAGATCTCGCCAATCATCAGCATACTCACTCTTTTCAAAGGCTCCTAAAGTATGGGTTCCACAGTTATATTTGCTATGAAATTCTGCCTCGCCATTGTAACCATTACTAAACTCTCGAAGGAATCTTTCTGGTTTAATGGGTAGATAGGTATCATCAGCAATAAAGAGGCGCAATTGATTAGAAAGATCAACGTAATTTTTGTTGTAGGGAGTTGCCGAAAGCAGAATACATTTACAGGTATTTTTATTAATATAATCTGCGATCGCTCGATATCTTTTGCCGCCTCGATTACGGAGATTATGACTTTCATCAATTAAAATTAATCGGTAGTTATGCTCCAATTTTGGCAATTCTTTTTGGACTTTGCTAATAGATATTATCTTTGCGCGAACCCGGTAGCGATCGACATAACTCTGCCACATATTGACTAAGTTCTTCGGGCAGATAATCAGAGTGCTTAAATGATAATCGTCATCAAAAATTTTCATCAAGGCTGCCCCGACCATGGTTTTTCCCAAACCCACCACATCTCCCACCACTACCCCGCCCCGCCGAGTCACATGGCGCGCTGCCAACTGCACTGCCGCTTTCTGGAAATCAAACAAGATCTCCGCAAACTCTGCCGGAATCATAAATTCCTTACTCCCAGCGATCGCTTCGTAGGATAGATGATAGGCAATTTTCAGATAAATATGATAGGGAGGAATTAATTCTGTCCTTGCCCAGCTATGCCTAATTACTTCTACTATTTCTTGGGAAATATCTTCACAACCAAATTCATTCCAACGGTCTTGAAACCATTTTTCTAACTTTTTAGTAGCATCATGATCCAAGACATCAATATTTAATTCTCCCTGCTTTTGTAACCCAGAAACTGTTAAGTTACTACTACCTAAAAAACCAGTTCTCGGATTATTTGGATGAAGACGTTCATTGTGATAGGCAAGGTAAAGTTTGGCATGGAGAGGGTAGGCGGTAAACAGTTTAATTTTTAGTTTTCCGGCTATAATTTGCCTAGATAATTGTTGTAAACCCGCCTCATCTTCGTTGGTCGGAAATCCCCTTGTGAGTTGGGTTCGCAATTCCTGTGCCATACTTTGCTTTCTTTTGAGAGCAGTTTCTTTATCAATAAATATTTCTCCTAAATCTCCATAACCACGAGGTTGAGAACGCATATTATAAATAGCATTAATTTCATGGCGAGAATCAATGGGCATTCCAATAATTAGCCGACAACAATTTCCTAGTCCCCCAGAGTAGCGATCGATCATCTCGGCAATATACCGCCATCCCCGCAAATTGAAATAACCGACACAAAAATCTGCCCGATAGGATGAGGCTAAAGTTTGTTGCAAGATGGGCAATAAATTTAGATCAATATTGTCAAAAATTCTGGGCATAATTAAGGTTTTTTATATAACAATAGACTTAATCTCTTGCCTGTAAACTGGAAAGTTATAATTTAGGTTCGTAGAAAATTAAGCGGTTGCCATCGGGATCGTAGATGTATAACTCCCTGCCATGACTAGCTGTAATTATATTCCCCCTAGGATAATTCATGGCTGCTAATTCTGTGATTACTGGCTCTAAATCTAAGACCTGAAGACAAATGCTCATGCTGCTAGTTTTAGATTGGGTAGATTGGGTAGATAGTTTAGATTGTCTAGATTGTCTAGATTGTCCAAATTCTAATTCATGGTCAAGTTTAGGGACAAAAATAGCCAGACGTAGCCCCGGCAGGCGATATTCTGCATAGATTTTGGGTTGATAGGGTTGGGGATGCTGCCCGAAGAGTTGAGTATAAAAAGTAACTAATTGATCTAGCTCGATCGACCCCAAAGCCACAAAAGCCTCTGTACATTGCCAATTCATAATTTTTTTGATCTAAAAATATCTAAGAATTTTCTAAATTACTTAAAATTATCCCCAACTCTTTGAGACTATCCCAAATTATCTGAAGTTATTCAAAAACTATTCAAAAACTATTCAAAAACTACTGTCCGATTGCCATAAACTAATACCCGATTTTGTAAATGCGATCGCACCGCTCTTGCTAAAACAACTCTTTCTAAATCTTTCCCTTTGCGGACTAAATCTATCACCTGATCTCGATGGCTAACCCGGACTACATCCTGTTCAATAATCGGCCCTGCATCTAATTCTTTGGTGACATAATGCCCCGTTGCCCCAATGATTTTTACCCCTCGATCGTAGGCCTGTTGGTAGGGACTCGCACCGACAAAAGCCGGCAAAAAAGAGTGATGAATATTAATAATTGGCTTCGAGAATTGATTGATAAAATCTTCGCTAATCACTTGCATATATTTGGCTAAAACTACCACATCGATCGCATACTCTTCTAGCAAAGCCAATTGTTTAACTTCTTGCTCTAACTTAGTTTCTTTAGTCATCGGTAGGTAATGATAATCAATGCCAAATTGGGTGGCAATGTCACCCAAATCAGGGTGATTACTAATAATTAAGGGAATCTTTGCTGGAAATTCCTGCGCCTGATGTCGCCACAGCAAATCATAAAGACAGTGATCCTGCTTGCTCACCCAGATCGCCATCCGAGAAATAGCATCAGAAAAATGGAGTCGCCAAGTTGCCTCTAGGGGTTGGGCGATCGCCTGAAAAGCTGGGGCGATTACCTCCCGTGGTAGGTTGAATCCTGCTAGTTCCCACTCAATTCTCATTAAAAACAAGCCAGCGATACCATCAGTATGCTGATCGGCATGGATGACATTACCACCATTGGCGTAGATAAAATTAGCAATCTTGGCAACTAGCCCCTTTTGGTCTGGACAGGAAACTAATAGTACGGCGGTGGGGTGCATAGAAAAATTAGCAATTTGTAGCGATTTGTAGCGATCCATAGCGATCGATCTTGATATTCCCCATTCCCAAGAATCTAAATTAAGACTCTAAATCTAGAGAAATTGGTTTGATGGCTATCCATTATAATGGACTCAAAACACTAATTATCAAAATCAGTCTTCCAATCTAAACTTCACAAAATCTACAAAATCTATGAATACCGATGCTCTCTGGCAGTCTCTGCAAACTGGTCTAAGAATTTCCCTCGGGGCAACTGCCAGCATTCTAGAAACTCTCCAAGACCCCCAAAAACGAGAAGAAAGCTTGGCAGTCCTGCAAACAGAACTCCAAGAAAAGGTACAAGCATGGGTGACCAAGGGAGAGATGACCGAGTTAGAAGCCCGGACTTTTATAGATTCCATCCTCAAGCAACAGGGAATAGATAACCCTGCTACCCCCGATAGTCAAGCAGAAAATGCTCCGCCCGAGACCCAGCAATCCCTAGAAGAACTCACGGATAAAATTGCTGATTTGCGATCGGAGCTAGAGAAATTACGCAATTCTCAGTCCGATTGATGTCGAGTCAGTAGCAGCTAGCCAATAAGTTAGCTAACAAATGTCAGCCAACAAGTAATTATTACCAGATACTCTCAAATATCAATAAATATTCACTAATAACTATTTACTGCTAACTGTTAACTGTTAACTATTTACTGCTAACTGCTCACTGCTAACTATTTACTGCTAACTATTTACTGCTAACTGCTCACTGTTAACTGTTAACTGTTCACTGCTAACTGCTCACTGCTAACTGTTCACTGATTAATCATTATCCCAAACTTCTGAACCCATGAGATCGGCAATACGATCGCGGAGGAGGAAGTTACAACGTTCTAGCTCACACTCCACACACACCCAGTCTCGAGCCGGAATATATTGGCAGAGAACATAGATAGGTTGTTGGCGGCTGACTATGCCCTTTTCTACCAAGTGACGGGCTTCGTCTTGGAGCACATCGATCGAGTATTGCACGGTGGATGTATTAGGTGTAAATGTAGTAGATGAGTTAGGCACAGCAGATATAGTAACTGGAGCCGAAGGAACAGACGAAATAGCAGACATAGGGACAGGGGCGGTAGTAGCTGCGGTTGGTTTGACGGATAGTGTTGGCGTACTCATAAAATTTGACCTTGGACTTAATACCTTTAGTCTTAATGATCTTATTGAGTAGTATAGAGCAATTTTCTTTAGCGTGAACAACAAATATTTTTAGTATAAAAACCTACAAACTAATGAGATAAATTACACAGTGTGATGATTCTTTGCAATATTTGCATTTCTAAGACGAGAATAAGGTTTCTAGAGCTACTGCTTGGGCTAAGGGGGTTTGGGCATAAGTGAATATACTAGGTAATGCTTCTGGCAATAATTCCCTAAACTGCTGATACACGTAGGGACTACCATAGATGACCAAAGCTTGTAACTCCTCTAGTTGTAACAGAATTTTTACCAATTTTTGGGCAGTATTTGTTGCTCCAGCACTACCCCGGAAGGGATTTCCCCGAATAAATAGCTGGAGCAAAGTTTGCCTCAAAGTTGCAGTCAAATCCTGTGAAGTGCCCTCCAAGTCAGGAATGTAGCCACTATAATTGTCGATGATTTGCAGTTGGTAGTTAAGAGATTTAGGGATAGTAATGGCGGGAGCTTGGCGACTGAGGAAATCGCAATCGATCGCCTCATCTGTGTAAAGCAGATTACGAAATGCTAAATTATTTTGCGGAGAGGTCTTGTGATTTTTGTCACAACTTCTTGACAGATTCCCGTGGACTACCAAGGATTTACGGATAATTTCTTCGGCGATCGCCAAACTTTGGGGTTGAGCAAGATATAGAGCTAAATTTACCTCTGGTTTTGGTGTAACTGATTTAGGGGTAACGACAGAAAATATTTTTTGTTTAGCTTGCCAAATTCTTTCCACACTCTGGTGGATTCTCTCTAAGGAGATTCTCCCAGTTTCTACTGCTGCCACTAAGGCGGCGATCGCCCCCGCGGGATCCACTGGCATTAATAAAATATCTGCCCCTGCTTCCACCGCTAATACTGGGGCTTCCTTTGCTCCGTAGGTGTTGGCAATTCCCCCCATAATTAGGGCATCGGTGACAATTAACCCCTCAAAGCCTAATTCCTGCCGGAGTTTACCCGTAAGGATGCCGGGGGAAAGGGTAGCGGGATATTGAGCATCCCAACTAGGAATTAATAAATGGGCAGACATGATACTATCCACCCCCGCCTCGATCGCTCCTCGAAAGGGAACCAACTCCAAAGACTCTAAACGTTCTGGACTATGGGACAGCACAGGTAATTCTAAATGGGAGTCTACCGCCGTATCCCCATGTCCCGGAAAATGCTTCGCCGTGGTTAGGACTGGAGAATTTTGACAGCCCCGAATAAACGCCTGAGTTAACCTCGTTACCGTGGCGACATCTTCCCCAAAAGCCCGGACATTAATCACCGGATTGTCTGGGTTATTATTCACATCTACCACCGGAGCCAAGAGCCAATTTAGCCCGATCGCCTGCGCCTCTTGCGCCGTTATAGCCCCCATTTGGTAAGCATAATTCCCAGCCAAGGCAGAGTCTATTTGATCGATCGCTCCCAGAGCCATAGGCGGAGGAAACCAAGTCGCCCCACTAAAGCGCTGCCCCACTCCTTCTTCAATATCTGCCGCCGTCAATAGGGGAATCTCTGCCCAAGATTGCAACTCCTGAATCCGCAAGCTCAGTTCTGCTGCGCTGCCGCCCAAGAAAATCACTCCCCCCACCCCAAGGTCTGCCACCAAAGCCCGCAACTGCTCCCGTGACGGCTCCCAAGCTGGGTACTGAATCTGGTGATCAAATAAATACCCAGAAGCCCGCACCACAAACATTTGAGCTACCAATTGAGGCAAAGATAGCTTTTCTAAATTAGGTTTTCCTAAATTATATTTTTCTAAATTGGGCAGTTGTTGATGCATAGAACCTAAAAAGAAATCAGATAAGCAATATCAAAAATATTAGAGGCAATATAAACCTCAGAGCGGGGCATGATATCGGATTCTACAAGAATGTTCACTTTAGCTAAACGCTCTAGATCAGCACAGGCTGTATTAGACCTCTTGCGTGAATAAGGAAAAAAACCCTCATCCCCCAGCCCCTTCTCCCTAGGGAGAAGGGGAGTAAGAGGAAAGTCCC
>JAAUUE010000130.1 GCA_012031635.1 Coleofasciculaceae cyanobacterium SM2_1_6
CTTAAAGGCGTAGTCAATGCGCCCTACTGACCTCACTTAACTAAGTTCAAGTGTTGCCGCTACTTTTCGAGGTAAATTTACCACTTTTAGACTTTGAACCACCGTTTGGTTTTTCACCAAGATTTAGGTAGAACTAAAGTTAAGGGTTTTAGCGTCTCAAATTAGCATTACAGTTGAAGATAGTCAAGAAATTGATTAACTACGTACCTGCGTTAACCCGTCTTATATCCCACGGCTAAAGTACATGGGTTTTACGACGATTTCTATAAACCAAAATTCATTTCCTGATCTCCATGCTTGACCAAGAAAAATTTCAGCTACAGCCCCCTCAGATGGACTGGCAACCCATAATTAAAGAATTTATCTCGATCGTTGGCAAAGACCTAGTAGTGCAACGGCGAGAGGAGTTGATTGCCTACGAATGTGATGGTTTGACTAGCTATCGGCAACGTCCGGCGGTGGTCGTCTTGCCCAAAACTACACAACAGGTGGCGGCTCTGGTGCGGGTGTGCGATCGCTACCAAATCCCCTTTATTGCCAGAGGTGCGGGGACGGGGTTGTCGGGGGGAGCTTTACCGACCGAAAATTGTGTGCTAATTGTCACGGCCCTGATGAAAAAAATCCTCAAGGTTGATCTGGAAAATCAGCGTGTGGTGGTGCAACCGGGGGTCATTAACAACTGGGTGACTCAAGCGGTGTCAGGGGCTGGTTTTTACTATGCACCGGATCCTTCCAGTCAAATTATCTGCTCCATCGGCGGGAATATTGCCGAAAACTCTGGCGGTGTCCATTGCCTGAAGTATGGGGTGACAACGAACCATGTGTTGGGGTTGAAATTAGTTCTGCCCGATGGGTCGATCGTGGATGTGGGGGGACAGGTGACCGAAAGCCCCGGCTATGACCTCACGGGTATATTTGTCGGTTCAGAAGGCACTCTGGGGATTGCTACGGAAATTACCCTGCGGATCCTTAAGACCCCGGAGTCTATTTGTGTGTTGTTGGCGGATTTTGGATCGATCGAGGCGGCGGGTTCGGCGGTGTCGGATATCATCAGCGCCGGAATTATTCCCGGTGGCATGGAAATTATGGACAACCTAAGCATTAATGCCGTGGAAGATGTGGTGGCTACGGGTTGTTACCCCCGGGATGCAGGGGCAATTTTATTGGTAGAAATTGACGGCTTAGAAGTGGAAGTGGCGGCGAATCAGCAGCGAGTGGGGGAAATTTGCAAGCACAACGGGGCAAGGCAGATCACCAGAGCCACGGATCCGGAAACTAGACTGAAGCTCTGGAAGGGCAGAAAAGCAGCTTTTGCGGCGGCGGGACACATGGCTCCCGATTATTATGTCCAAGATGGCGTAATTCCCCGGACTCAAATGCGGTTCGTGCTTCAGGAAATTGAGGCTCTAAGTATCAAGTATGGCTACCGGATTGCCAATGTATTCCATGCGGGCGATGGGAATCTGCATCCTTTGGTGTTGTACGACAATTCTATTCCCGGAGCTTTGGAGAAAGTGGAGGAGTTGGGGGGAGAAATCCTCAAGCTCTGCGTCAAAGTCGGGGGCAGTATTTCTGGGGAGCATGGAGTGGGGGCAGATAAAAAGTGCTATATGCCGGAGATGTTCAGCGCAGCCGATCTGGAAACGATGCAGTTTGTCCGCACGGTATTTAATCCCCAAGGTTTAGCCAATCCGGGGAAAATTTTCCCCACTCCCCGCACCTGTGGCGAAGGCGCAAAGCAAACCAAGCAAATCCCCGGTGCAGAGCTATTTTAGGTAGTCTTAAGTATCAGGAAAAATTACTTTGCTCGTGGTTATAGAACAAGGTGAGAATGAATATTTTGCTGTTTGTCTTTAATGTTTATCGAAGCTAATTTTTTAGGGAGATGCTCTGGGATCCTATGAATTTTGGTGTATGTAGAGCAGGAATTAGCTACACACAGGGCTATAATGAAAACCAATTATTTGTGATCCCTTCAGACAAAATTAAATCTGGTCTAGGCTGTTTATGACCTAGACAAAATCTTGGTAAAACCTATGACAATACAAAATCTCGACGATCGGTATGCTCAGACTCGCTTGCTGTTGGCTCTTTGGTATCTGGGTGGTTTGGAGAAGTCTGTGAAAAAAAGTGAGTTGACGGAGTGGGTCAAGAGGGGTAAGGAGAAGGCGGGGGACTATACGACCTATCTGGAAACTTTGGTGGGGCAAGGGTCGATCGCTCTCACAGACCTACAAGGAAACTCCCTAGAAAAAATACCTCAAAAAGGAACTGCAATGATGTTGCTGACGGCATCGGGGAAAGCTGCCCTTGGTGTGGGTTTGGCGGATGCTGGGTTTCAATTTGCGACTAATGTGGGCTGTAAGGTTCCTAATGCCCTATTGAAGTGGATCCGTGAGGGTGGCAGTGGGGTAGTTGGGGGAACTGGGGAGGCGATCGCTCCGAAGATTTCTACCTACGAGGAGTTTAAGGCTGTGGCGCTGGAGGTTTACGATCAGCTTAACCGGGATTACAACTATGACAAGTTAGTCCCAATTTACAAGATCAGAAGAGCGATCGGCGATCGAGTAACTCGTTCTCAGTTCGATGAATGGCTGCTAGAAGCACAAGCCAACGAAGTCTTTCAGTTTATAACGGGTGGAGTTGCAGACCTTACCCCAGATAAGGAAAAAGATTCGATTACAACTGAACTAGGTGGCTTACGCTACTATGCCAAGCTCCTGTAAAGAAAAAATAAAGTTGAACTGAAGCAAATAAATTTAGAAAAGTAATTCCTAGGAGGTTTGGAATGGCTACACCATCATCATTTGACGAACTTTATGAAGTAATCAACAAAAATAATCCTTTCGATGTGCCACCAATTGTTACAGGTCAAGATATTTGGAATGGTAGTTTCCCAGATCTGACAACTTTAAACGCCCATGCTTCAGATGCAGTTTTTGAGGCAATTGAGCAAGTCCGTTTAGGTAAGCCAAAAGTTACATCTCTGGTATTCAGGGCTGAAATTGGTGTGGGCAAAAGCCATCTGATTAGACGAGTTCGCCAACGTTTGCAAGCGGATGGAAGTGCTTTTTTTCTCTACGCAAACAAGTATGGTGATTTGAATTTAATTCACTATCAATTTCGTCAAATTTTAGCCGATAGCCTTAAACAATCCAATAGTCAGGGAATTACCCAGTGGCAGGAGTTAGCAGTGGCAATGGTTAATCAAGTCACTACCAGTAATAAAACAGTATCAGAACTGGTGGAGAAATTTCCTCAAGTTTTGAAGAAAAATCATGATCTGATTGATAAACTCACTAATGCCATTCTCAAAGCTAAACCAAAAGTTGGCGATCCTGATATTGTCAGAGCTATTTTATGGACATTAGGAGACTCTTCCCAAGCACCTTTTGCAATTAAATGGCTTGCTGGCAAAGAGCTATCAGATATTAAAGCAAACGAACTAGGACTACCAAATCCGACCAAGGAAATAAAACTTCTAGAGGCAGATGCACTTAATGCGGCATTACAGATTATCAGTATAGCCTCTGACTATAAGCCCATTCTAATTTGTTTTGATGAGCTAGAAGGACTTGAAGTTAATGAAGCTGGTTACTTCAAATCTCAAGTTGTTGGTGGGCTTGTTAAAGACTTATTCGATTCAATTGAACAATCTGATGTTACAAAAGGGGTTACTATTCTATCAGTAATACCTCCTACTATTTGGGAGCAGCTTGTCAGTGTTAAAATATCAGGTATAGAAGGGATAAAAGATAGGCTGTCTTCAAAATATTTAGACCCGATTGATCTGAAATATGCAGATTCAGAAGTAGTTATTAATCTTGTAAGTCTTTGGCTTAATGAGTTTTATCAATCTCAAAATCTTCTACCACCAAACCCTGTATTTCCTTTTGAAGAAGAAAAGTTAAGAGCTTTAGGAAGTGAAAAACCGACTATTAGATCATTACTAAAATGGTGCCGTGATAACTTTAGAGTTTTGGCTCCGCCTCCTGATCAGAAAGAGTTAGTTCAAAAAGCCTATGAAAGAGAACTTGCTCAAGATAGCGAAGAATTTCTAGATGATAGTGATCTGATCGCCAGAGCACTCTATCTCGGATTGACAACTCTCAAAGGACAAACAATTGATAATGTTCTCGTTGAGGATGTTACAAATCACATTAAGCCAGTAAACAAAAATGCAGGAGCAATTCAATTTAAGATTATTGCGACAGAAAATGAAAACAGGAAGTAATTGGAGTGGGTGTGATTCAGCATACTCACGGACTAACTGTTAGCTCAAAAACCCTACGGTTGACAATGTATGACACATTTAAACTGAGTCGTGGTTGTGTAATTCGGTCTAAGGAGCGTAAAATCAAAAAACAGTGGGAAGCGCATAAGTTACTAGTTAAATTAGTTGAGCAAATGGGTGGTGAATACATAGATTTAGAAGCTGAACAAGTAAAGCCGCTAATAGCAATTCTCGCTGTGTATGAGAAGCGTGAAGGCTACGGTATTAGCGAGGATACCATCTTAACTTTCATAGTGGATTCTCAAATCGCTTTTGATAATATTCTAATCAGAGAGATTCTCAGCAATCCATCCGGCGTGATTTCTGATGATGATACTGAGGATGAGATAGTAATTGATGGCAGTAACGAAGTAAAGCCAACATTGATTGATATCACTGATGAATTGAGTATTGATGAAGAATCTAATATTGATATAGATAGCTTCTTTGAATAAATAAAACAACATCACTTAGACAGTCTTATGGTTTTCATCACCAACGGTTTACGCATTTCAGCAACAAATTTAGATGCTTTAAAGAGTGGGGAAATCGTTGGTGCTTTTTCCAAGACTTTCCTTACTTTGGACAAGTGTTTTGCTCTTTATCCAGATTTACAAATTCAAAACTTGGAGACAGTAAATATCGAGTTTTGGGCAGAATGCAAAAGCTGTGACTCCATTGATAATACTTTCTCATTGTCTAATCTTTCACGGCTTACAACATTGTCTATTAAGGAACTAAGAGTTATTTTTCAGCAACGCACAAATATATTTTTAGTATCCTTGCGTGTTTATCGTTTGCCCAATTCTATTGAAGTCAAGGCACAATCCACAGGTAATTTTATTCCTCTACCTAGTGCAATTACAATTATTGATCGACTACCTGTTCTCAATGATGAGCAGTTCCGAGAGATATATAAACAATTTCAAGGCTTGAACTTAGCAATTTTTTCCAATGAAATATCAACTACTTCTGTCATAACTAATGAACTTCTAGAAGTAAATTCTAACTTCCTAAGTGAATCTAATACAACATTACAAAGTATTATAATTCCTGAAAATTTAAGTTTACAACAAGAAGAAATTATTCATCAGAAAGAGTCCGAATTAGATTGGATTAAAACAATCTCTACTCTAGGCGATCGAAGTATCGAACAAGATCAAGGAAGAAGTAGTAATTATCAAGCTGGCACAGACTTTGAAAATATTTCTAAAAAAAGTTTAGAATTTCTAGGCTTTACTGTTGATGAAGCTTATAAAGGAGGTGCAGGAGGACTAGATCTATTTTGTTCAAAGCCTTATCCTCTAACAGGAGAATGTAAAGCAGGTAAAAGTATCCCAAACCATACGGTTGAAGAACTGATTAGATTAGGGGGTACTCATCTAGGTGTTGAGGGATTTATTAATTTATCAGCTAAGTTAGTAATTGGTGCTGGGAAGCCGACTAACCCTATGTTAGAAGCTGCTCAACAATGGAAAGTTAGTATTATTAAAGCAATGACATTACAAAAACTAGTAGAACTTAAAGCAAAGTATGATGGGGCAATTAATTTATTTGAACTCAAAGAATATTTGCAAGCTGGGCAAATTGATAAAGTAATTGATGAATATATTCAAAAGGTTGAAGACAGGATTAGGTTACGATCTAAGATTATTCAAGCAGTTAAAGAGTTACAAGAATCAGATTCTGAACCCCCAAGCTCAATTGAAATTCGGACACATTACAACGCTAGACAACAAGGCTCTACTCTCGATCTTGTATCTACCAAGGAGATACTAATTGAGCTTTCTTCACCTTTAGTAGGATATTTAGGGAGAGTTGAGGAAAATGGCAGAAAAATTGATCGCTTTTACTTTCTGCGAGACTTACCTCTCGAATTGATTACTATCCCAGAAGAAAAATGAACAAATGTCATGTATGTGGTTCAGTTACGTTTTATCAAGATTTGATTGATGAGGTTTTTTATATTTCAGGAAAACCGGTCTTGGTAGAACATATTCCTGCAAAAATCTGTAATCAGTGTGGTGAAAAAAACTTTAGCCGCCAGACAACAGAACAAATTCGCCTAATGCTGCACAATAAGGCTAAACCCGCTAGGGTGATATCCGTTGATGTTTTCTCCTTTGTGTAGAACATTTATGAAATTTTAATAGAACTTTCATTACCTTTAGCTGGGTATTTGGGCGGGGAGAAAGGAAATAACTGGGAGAGCGATCGCTTTTATTTTCTCCGTGACTTACCAATAGAATAGAAAAAGCTAATCGAGGGAAAATTATGCAACTAGAGCAAGCACTCGCTATCTTAGATAAACATCATAACCAGATCAAATCCTTTGATGTGAAATCCCTGTCTATTTTTGGTTCCGTTGCCAGAAATGAAGCCACAGATAATAGTGATATTGACTTCGTAGTCGAGTTTGCCGGAACTGTAACCTTTGATAAATACATGGACTTGAAAATTTTCTTAGAAGATACCTTAAAAACGAAAGTCGATCTGGCAACATGGCGATCGATCAAACCTCAACTTAAAGCTAATATAAGCAAGGATGCCATTCGTGTCGCGTAGTCTAAATCGGTTATGTAGAGTAGAAAATGAAATCACTTACTTACCAATAGAAAAAGAGCCATAATTATGACCCTCAAAGAACTACAGTCACAACTGCTTGCCCTAACCCCAGAAGAAAAATCTCAAGCCATTCAGCTACTAGTCCATAGCTTGAATAACTCATGGTTAGGAATTGAGAAACATCCGAGAATTATGGGAGGTGATGCTTGTATTCGTCAGACACGTATCCCCGTTTGGCTTTTAGTTAGTTTGCGTCAACAAGGTGCAAGCGAAGCATATATTTTAGAAGATTACCCAACCTTATCCGCCGCAGATTTAGTAAATACGTGGATCTATGCAGAAACCCATCCAGAGGAAATAGAAGCAGCTATTGAAAGACAAGAGGCAATCTAATATATGGCACGGCTTTATGCAGATGAACAGTTTCCCCGAATTGTTGTTGAACTTCTACGCAATCTAGGTCATGATATTTTGACAGTCCAAGAAGCAGGAAAAGCCAACCAAGGAATTTCTGATGAAGAAGTATTAGCCTTTGCTATTCGTGAAAACCGTGCTGTTTTAACTATTAATCGAAGCGACTTTATTCAACTTCATAACTCACAACCTAACCATTTAGGAATTATAGTTTGTACAGAAGATTTGAATAGGCAAAGATTAACAATGGGGATTCATGAAGCGATCCTCAAGGCAGAAATCCTAGAGAAAAAACTAATTCGAGTAAACCGTCCCAGTAGATAGAAGATGATTGCTTAACTTTAGATTTTAGGATGATGGCTGCAAATCTTCTCCGGCGGCTGCATCTAGTAACCACCATAAATTTCCTTGGGGTTGGATAAATCTGGCAGGATAGAACTTATCATCGGCGATCGGGGCGAATATTTGAGCGAGGGCGGGTTTCTTACTAGCTCCGGCTACTAAAAATAAAACATTGGCAGCTTGGTTAATCGTGGGAATTGTCAGAGTGATCCGGGGTTGCCCGTCTTTGTTGCCCACCGTCACTAGGCGATCGCATACATCGAGAGCTTCAGTCTGGGGAAATAGGGAAGCCGTGTGCGCATCGTCACCAATCCCCAAAAGAATGATGTCAAACTGGGGAAACTGTCCCGGAGCAAGGTGAAAAAAATCTTGGAGTTTGCGATCGTAGTTCTGGGCATCCACCGCCGGATCATCGCTGTCTGTGGGGATGGGGTGAATATTTGCCGAAGGTAGGGGGACTTGATCAAGCCATGCTAGTCTTGCCATAAGCTGGTTACTATCGGGGTGATCGGCGGCAACATAGCGCTCATCTCCCCAGAAAATATAGAGCTTTTCCCAGGGTAAATCTTGGCGAGCGATCGCTGCGTACAGAGGTTTTGGGGTGCTACCCCCCGCAAGGACAAGAGAGCAGTAGCCATGATCGGCAATGGCAGTCTCGATCTGGCTGAGGACAAGGGCGAGGGAGCGATTAATTAAACTCCCCAAATCTGGGAAAACTTCAATAAATTTGGCTTGAGTCATATTGGTTTTTTTCTAGTTTACGATGATGGAGTCAAAATTAATCCTTGCGGGGTTAGTTTTGTTGATCATATAGCAAAGAAAGACATAGCTAGGACAAAATAAGAGTTGCAAAACCCCCGCAGCGCAGGGGTTTCGCAACTTAAACTTTCTTCACCATCTCGGTCTTTGCTATAGCTGCTCTATTTCGCCGAGGTAAGTCCCTAGCCCGATCGCCGTCCGCACCAGAGTCCCGTGAAGATCCACCGCCCTGTACTGAGCGATCGCCTCGGCAATCGGCACATCCACCACTTCCCGGTTCACCCAAGCCACCATCCGGTCGTACTTTTCCTCGGCAACCAAATCCACCGCCGCCACCCCAAAAGCTGCCCCCAAAATTCGATCGAGGGGAGACGGGTTACTGCCCCTCTGCGTATGTCCCAAAATTGTGACGCGGCTTTCCATCCCGGTGCGGCTACTAATCTGATCTCCTAGGTATTGACCGATGCCGCCGTAGAGGGTTTGCCCCAGACTGTTGGTATATTTGACTAATTCCCCAGAGGGGGTTTTGACCGCCTCGGTCACCACCAGCGTACTAAAATTAAATCCCCACAAAGCTCTACTCAAGAGACGATCGCACACAGCATCGAGATCGTAGGGAATTTCTGGAATCAAAATCACATCGGCTCCACCAGCAATCCCGGCACTCAGGGCAATATGCCCCGCATCCCGCCCCATCACTTCTAGGATCATGACTCGACTGTGACTAATCGCCGTATAGGTCAATCGATCGAGGGCTTCCGCTGCCACACTCACCGCCGTATTGAAACCAATGGAGTTTTCTGTCACCCCCAGATCATTGTCAATGGTTTTGGGAACGGCGACCAGATTCAGGTTTCCCTGCTGGGCAAGGCGGCGCAAAAGTGCCAAACCGCCATCACCACCAATCCCGATCAGGGCCTCCAAGCCCAGTTGATGATAACCATCAATGACTTCTGGGGAGCGATCGACAATCTCCCCATTTGGCATCGGATAGGCAAAGGGATTACCCTTGTTCACCGTCCCCAAAATTGTCCCCCCGTAGCGGAAAATCCCTGAGACTTTCTTGATATCTAACAATTCTGCCTCTAGGGGACGACTCATTAATCCTTGGATAGAGCCTTTAATCCCATAAATTTCCATATCGTAGTGGCGAGCCCGGAGGACTGCGGCTCGAATTACCGCATTCAGACCACCACAGTCGCCACCACCAGTCAAGATGCCAACCCGCTTAGTTTTTGCCATTGTTTGGATTTTTCCTCTTCCCTAGAATACAAACCCCGCCCCAAATTTGGCTATACTACACCACTTACCTCTGCTTATGGCGACCTCCAAATACATTTGCCAGAATTAAACTAACAGGAGTGCCGGATTAAAAATGCTGAAAGCCTCTTTCTAAGTAAATATTAGAGAATTTCTCCAAAGACGTATCACCACTAGCTCCAGTAATACCAGAAGATTTAGGCAGATCATTGGCGAGTAATATCTTAGTCTCGGCGGTAATGCTGCCGATAATTGCCGAGGCTTGCCCCAAGTTCTGGACTAGAGATTGGGCTTCTTGCCACGGTAAACAGAGGACTAATTCAAAATCTTCACCACCGTATAGTACCCAATCTAGAGCAGTGGCGGGATCGGTCATCTCGAATAGGGCGGGGGGAATTGGCAGGGCCTGACGATCGATCATGGCTCCCACACCGCTAGCTTGACAAATTTGACAAACGGCATCCGCTAACCCATCACTACTATCCATCCCCGCTACCCTCGGAAACTCTGCAAGGAAAGGTAATACATCTAATCTGGCTTGGGGGCGCTGATGGGCTTGAATTAAATCTTGGCAACTTGCGGGGTCTTCGGTGAGGATTTTGTACTTATCGGGAAAAAGCAATAGTTCTAGCCCTGCTTTGGATTTGCCATGGGGGCCAGTAATTACGATCGCATCCCCCACTTGAGCTGCTCCCCGCCGGATCACTCGCTCCGGATCCACACTGCCAAAGGCGGTAATCGCCACCATATTCACCGCCGAACTTACCACATCTCCGCCCACGATCGGGACTTTACCTAAGCAAGCAGTCATCCCTTGATATAGTTTTTCTAACCAACTAACCGCAGTTTCTCGCCGTAACCCCAAGCCGACGGTAATGGCGATTGGGGTCGCACCCATCGCTGCAAGGTCAGACAAATTTGCTGCTGCCGCCCGCCAACCTACATCCATTGGGCTGGTGGTGCGATCGCTAAAATGCACTGCTTCCACCATTAAATCCGTAGTTACAACCAGAGGTTTGTGGTCTAGACCCGCCAAAACTGCGCCATCGTCTCCAACTACCCCCGACGGACAGAAACCTTGAATGATTTTTAGAAATCCTTGTTCACCAATATCTTGCAATTGCATAATTCATGGTACAACTTTTCTTGGCAACTAGTTGAAGTGGCAAACCCAACTAACCAATTGAGTACTAGTTGATTGCTCATCAATTTCTTATCTAGTAACTAAGGCAGTTTGCCAACTAAACTTCCAACTAGGCAACTGAGTCGAGGACTCGTAAAAATCTTCGAGGTTGATCAAAAACCAGAGTAGACTGCACATCATCAACTAGTTTGATCCAGCCCCGACGGATAGAGTAGAGGAGACGGTTAATAATGCGATACTCTTCTTCCTTGAGATCATCTTGGAGCAGCGTTAATTTAATAAGTTCTCGATCGCCTTGGGTAATATAGCTGACTTCGCTAGCTGTGACATACAGGCTAGTTAAGGCTTCCGAAATATTAAAGTTGTTGTTAAACATCCTAGAGAAATTACTGTCAAACATGAGCAAATACCTGCACGGTGTGTTTTTTTTAATTACCACTACTCTAGACGGGAAAAGTGAAAAACTAGGGAAGAAAATATATAGTATACCTCTTGCGTGAATAAGGAAAAAGCCCCTCATCCCCCAGCCCCCTTCTCCCTAAGGAGAAGAGGAGTAAGAGGAAAGTCCCTCTCCCTAGGGAGAGGGATTTAGGGTGAGGGTCATG
>JAAUUE010000131.1 GCA_012031635.1 Coleofasciculaceae cyanobacterium SM2_1_6
TCTCATAGTTTACTACGCAGATTCTCAGGGAAATTATTACCTCGCTGCTACCTGCGGGCTGGTATGTCAACAATCAGGAACCAATTATCTACCGGACGATAGTGAGCCAGAGCCGGATATTTCCATTGTTCGGGGTGAGAGAAGAATGTACCTCATCGCCATCCTCGAACAGCAGAAATAGGATTAATCATTGAAGTGGCTGATTCTAGTCTGGAGCGCGATCGAACTACCAAAAAACGAATCTATGCACGGGCGGGAATTCCTGTTTATTGGATTGTGAATTTACCAGAAAAGCAAGTAGAGGTTTATAGCAATCCCGATCGAGAGATAGCCGATTATCAAGAATCCCAAATCTTTAACCTTAACTCAGAAATTCCTGTGTGCTTATTAGGTACAAATCTTAGCCCTATCAAAGCCCAAGGGTTATTTCCTTAGCTATTAATCCAACTAAATTAGGGAGATTTTTAGCCCTAGTTACTTAAGAAGATATCCAAACAAATCTTTAATCGTTAATTGTAGATCGATCGCCCAATTTGGCACGGGCAAAATCACCTCTAACTCATCAAATATTTCAATTTCTTGTTTCGGTCGATAAACAAATACAGATTTGTCTTCTGGATCAATTAACCAGCCCATTTGTGTCCCATACTTCAGGCAATGTAAAATATTTTTAGTTACCCTTGTTTGGCTTTGGTCGGGAGAGAGAATTTCTATAGTCCAATCTGGAGGAATCAAAAAGGTATTAGATACCTCACCATTTTCATCTGTGGGAAGGCGATCGTAGGCAAAAACTGCAATATCTGGAACTATCGATCGCTCCCCATAGACGCTACTGCGGCTTCCCGAAGGGTAAGTACACCGTAGTTCGGGAAATGCCCAAGCAATTGATGCAGGTTTTAAGCCCCGATTGATGAGTGTGGTTAACTCACCTTGGAGGATACTATGCTTGCCTTGAGGCATATTCTTTTGGATAATTTGACCATTAATATACTCACTAGCAGGTTTTGTTTCTGGTAGTTCGAGGAATTCCTTTAGGGTGAGTGGCTTGAGGCTTGACTGAACCATAGGAAAAACTATCTCCTAAATTACATGGTTGATTATTTGCCTAATTATATTTCTGAGAAAATAACTTTAACAAAAAATTGTGGCAGTCAAAAGCAACTATTCTGCTTCGCACGATCCAATACTCACCCAACTACTAGAACCATCTGCCCAGTGTTCTTTTTTCCAGATAGGGGCATTGTGTTTGAGGGTGTCGATCGCATACTGACAAGCCGCAAATGCTTCCCCCCGATGGGGACAACCCACCGCCACGATCACGCTAATTTCCCCAACTTTTAGATGCCCAGTCCGGTGATGAATTACTACTCGGTTTACCTCTGGGTATTGCTGGCGTAGCTCTTGGGCAATGGTGCGAAATATATTGATTGCCATGGGTTCGTAGGCTTGATATTCCAAGGAAACAACGGGCTTGCCATCGGTTTGATTTCTTACCGTCCCGCTCATCAGCACGATCGCCCCATTGGCCGGGTCATCCGTCAGTTGATACACTTCTTCCAAGGATAAGGGCGCAAAGGTAATTGCAAAACTATCTGAGGTAGATTGATTTTGGGTAGATTGATTCTGGGTAGCTGGAAATTGAATTACCATCGATGGGTTTTCAGAAGGTTTTTATCAGGAATTTTCAGGTGGTGCTTCCAAGATTATAGTCGTGAATCATAGTTCTGATTTCCTTTGTCCCTGACTTAATATTCTTTAGATATTTTCAGGGATTGATTCCGTCGATCGAGCAGTTCCCAGCACCTGAATTAGGTTATGATGAGCATTCGAGTTTTTTAACCTAAATTTTTAATGGCAGTCCTAATTGAGTTGAGAAATCCTTTAGGATCGCTATAAACTCCAGACTAACTAGACTAACTAATTGATCAACCAATGGCGCAAACCTTCTTTTTTAACGCTCTCCGGGAAGCCATAGACGAAGAAATGTCTCAAGACCCGACGGTTTTTGTTCTCGGTGAAGATGTCGGACACTACGGCGGCTCCTACAAAGTTACCAAAGACCTCTACGCAAAATATGGGGAACTGCGGGTCTTAGATACACCGATCGCCGAGAATAGTTTCACGGGGATGGCGGTGGGGGCAGCAATGACTGGTTTGCGTCCCATTATTGAAGGCATGAATATGGGCTTTCTGCTCCTCGCCTTTAACCAAATTTCTAACAATGCCGGAATGCTCCGCTACACCTCTGGCGGCAACTTCAAAATTCCCCTCGTCATCCGTGGACCCGGTGGGGTGGGCAAACAACTGGGGGCAGAACATTCCCAGCGCCTCGAAGCCTATTTCCAAGCTGTCCCCGGGCTGAAAATTGTCGCCTGTTCCACTCCCTACAATGCCAAGGGGCTGCTGAAGTCAGCGATTCGTGATAATAACCCCGTGTTATTTTTTGAGCATGTACTGCTCTACAACCTCAAGGAAGACCTGCCAGAGTACGAATATTACCTGCCCCTTGATAAAGCTGAAGTTGTCCGGGAAGGTAACGACGTGACAATTCTCACCTATTCTCGGATGCGCTACCATGTCCTTGAAGCCGTGAAGGTGCTAGAAAAGGAAGGCTATGATCCAGAGGTGATTGATTTAATTTCCTTGAAACCCCTTGATTTTGAAACCATTGGAGCCTCAATTCGCAAAACCCATCGGGTGATTATCGTCGAAGAATGTATGCGGACTGGGGGGATTGGGGCAGAGTTAAGCGCCTCCATTAGCGATCGCCTCTTTGATGAGCTAGATGCTCCGGTGCTGCGCCTTGCCTCCCAAGATATTCCCACCCCCTATAATGGCGGTCTAGAAAAGCTAACGATCGTCCAGCCAGAGCAGATTATTGAAGCAGTGCAGAAGATGATAGCTCTACAGGTTTAAGATGTTGGTGTTCTTTTTTAGTGTTACTTGGGGGATCATTCTACTTAAGCGAAAATTAAGGGAAAACTAACCAGAAATTAGCCAAAATTAACCAACACTAGCCAAGATTAGCCAAGATTATGAGCAACTTTCAACTGCGAATCCATGTGCCAGATCACCCCCTAGTCAAGCACTGGCTGGGGATTCTACGAGACAAGGATACCCCCACTACTCTCTTTCGCTCCGCCATGACGGAATTGGGGCGCTGGTTAACCTACGAAGCCTGTCGTTACTGGTTGCCGACCCTAGAAACAGAAGTCCAAACCCCCCTAGCGGTTACTCCGGCAACGTTTGTTGATCCCCAAGTTCCCGTGGCAGTGGTGCCTATCCTCCGGGCGGGGCTGGCTTTGTTGGAAGGAGCGCAGGGATTACTGCCCCTTGCCTCCATCTATCACCTCGGACTATCTCGCAATGAAGAAACCCTAGAGCCTACCTGTTACCTCAACAAACTGCCCGCCGAATTTGCTCCGGGAACCAGAGTTTTGATCCCTGAACCGATGTTAGCCACCGGCGGATCGATGCTTATGGCGATGACGGAGTTAACCAAAAGAGGTATTGATCCCGCCCTCGTCCGGGTGGTCTCGGTGGTGGTAGCTCCCCCGGCTCTGCAAAAAATTTCGGCAGCTTATCCGACTATGCAGATCTACACCGCCGCCGTGGATGAGATTCTGAATGAGCATGGTTTTATTGTGCCGGGTCTGGGAGATGCGGGCGATCGCACCTTTGGCACCCTATAATTTTGCTATGGGTTTTAATCTGAAACTCTTTTACCTAGCCACCTCACCTAACCTCCTCCCACCCTATGAAGGTAGCTGTTTTTAGCACCAAGCCCTACGATCGACAATTTCTAGAAACTGCCAATGATGCTGTTCAGGATTGCTGCCATCAGCTATCTTTCTTTGAAGCCAGACTAGATGTTGCCACTGCGCCCCTTGCTGCTGGGTTTCCGGTGGTGTGTGTCTTTGTGAATGACAATTTAGATGCACCTACCCTGAAAATCTTGGCAGAGCAGGGAACTCGGTTAATTGCCCTCCGGTGTACGGGGTTTAATAATGTGGATAGGCAAGCTGTTAGGGATTTGGGGTTAAAAGTTGTCCGAGTCACCGCCTACTCTCCCTACTCTGTGGCAGAATTTGCCCTGGGGATGATCCTCAGCCTCAACCGAAAAATTCATCGAGCCTACAACCGGACGCGGGAAGGAAATTTTGCCCTAGATGGGCTGTTGGGTTTTGATCTCCACGGGCGGACGATCGGGGTAATCGGCACGGGGAAGATTGGGCTAATTTTTGCTAACCTGATGACGGCGTTTGGTTGCCAAGTCCTCGGCTACGATCCCTATCCCAACCCAGAATTTACCAAGAATCCCCTCTGTCGCTACGTCCCTCTAGCTGAACTTTTTGCCCAGGCAGATGTGATTTCCCTCCACTGTCCCCTCAGCCCCGAAACTCGCTACATTATCAATGCTCAGGCGATCGAGAAAATGAAACCGGGCGTAATTTTAATCAACACCAGTCGGGGAGCCTTGATTGATACGGGGGCGGTAATTGTGGGCTTGAAATCCCAGACGATCGGGGCACTGGGCTTGGATGTCTATGAGCAGGAAGCGGAGCTATTTTTTGAAGATCTATCTAACGAAATTATCCAAGATGATACTTTTGAGCGGTTATTAACTTTTCCGAATGTTTTAGTTACAGGGCATCAAGCCTTTTTTACCGAGGATGCTCTGGGGGATATTGCCGCCACCACGATCGCCAACATCACCAACTTTGCTACCAATCAACCCTTAACTAACCAAGTCTCTTGATATCCCTTAAAAATTTGTCTAGACAGTTCCTTCCAACTGCTAACTTAACCTCAAAAATTTCGAGAAAAATTATTTTTCAACGAGTTCGATCGAGCTTATAGCTGCCACCAGATCAAGTACAATCTATATCCTTGTCTATTACTCTAAAAATCTAATTTTCTATTTTTATGAAATACCATCCCTCAGCCCTCATCTATATCGCTGCGACCCTAATTGCCAACTACACTGCCAACTGGTTCCTGCCTCTGGGGATCGGTCAATTTGCCGTGGGGACTCTATTTTTTGGGGTAACTTTCACCCAGCGCGATCGAGTCCATAAGTGGGGCAAAAAGTATGTCTATCAAATGATTGTCTTAGCGGCTGTCCTCAATACGATCATGTCCCTAGGTTTGGGTGTACCGTTTCGGATTATTGTGGCGAGTTTCTTGGCGATTATTATTGCGGAAGCAGTGGATACGGAAATTTTTGCAGCCCTACATCGGCGATCGTGGTTTGTCCGGGTTCTCTCTAGCAACGCTATTAGTATTCCTGTAGATACTCTCCTCTTTACCATTATTGCCTTCTGGGGCGACCTCAGCACCACAGATATTATGGCTCTGTTAGTCGGGGACACGATCGTCAAGTACGTAATCTCGTTCCTCGTCGCCCTCTGGAAGGAAAAAGAAACCAGTCCCTCTAGCCCATCTCTGTATGAGCAGGAATAGTGTGAGCAGGAATAATCTATGATTTCTATTCTGCGCCTTGTAAAACTTGCGTGGCGGTGATGCCTAAATTTCCTAATACAGGGGAAACCACAGCTTGATCGCCCGTGTATACCTGCTCATCATAAAAACCCTCTACCCATGCCAACACTGTGATTTTTTGGTCGATCGCATCCACAATCCAATACTCAGCGATCCCCCGGGCGGCATACTCAGAGCGTTTGTAGCGATAATCTCGATTAGCTTGATTGGGGCTGACTACCTCAACCACTAACAAGGGCGGGGGCATATCCATATAAACCAGCGATCGCTTTGCCCCTTCCATGATCTCTGCCAATTCCTCGGAATACACCACCAAATCTGGGACTCGCACCCCCACCAGCCTACTGTTGACAGCAATCTCTGCCTTCATCCGTAAACGATAAGATGCAATACCCAATTGAGAAAAATAAACTAATAAAAATACTGCAATTCGTTGATTAATATCACTTTCTGAAGACATGGGAATTAATTCTCCATTTTCCAACTCATATAAAGTATCCGTCCCATCGTCATAGTTAAGGAACTCTTCAAAGGACATTTTTTGTGTAGTTGTCACCATCATTTTTAGCCTCAACTTTTAGTTCAATTTTCAGCTTCAAAATTCAATATCTGCATACAAATCAGCCAAACTAACTTCAATTCCTAAAGAAGGCAGCAGGAAATGATCTTCTAGGCGATCGTACTCTATCATTAACCACTGGTTTACGCCCTGTTTAATATATTGTTCCACATGGATTTTGTATTGATCAATTAGTAGGTATTCTTGAAAACTAGGAATTGTTCGATAATCTATAAACTTTTCACTGCGATCATAGTTTTTGGTGGAATTAGACAATACTTCGGCAATCAAAATGGGGTTAGTCACCGTATCTTTACGTCCAGTTTGTAATTCCACTGGCTTAGGAATCACCATAACATCAGGATAGTTATAAGTCTGTTGTTCTGGCATCCAGAGGCGCAGGTCAGCCCCAAATACTTCATAGGATTTACCCTTAAGTTTGGTCATTAACAAGGCAATAAAAAGTAGCGTCAACTTGTTATGATTTGGTGTACCTCCGGGCGTAGGTATAATTTCTCCATTGCAGTATCGATGTCTGATCTGGGTAGATTCTTCGAGGGCGAAATACTCGATCGGGGTGTAGATTTTAGTAATTGTTTGATCAATTGCTTGATCAATTTGATCTATTGTTTGATCAACTGTAGAGGTAGTCATGATTTTTGTTTCTTCAGAAAGTTTAACCCTGTAAAATCTGTACTGCGGTGAGGTTTAAGTTCTCGAATACCAGAGAGCCAATCACGCTATCTCCGCCATAGACTTGTTCTTCATAGAAACCCTCTACCCATGTCAATATTGTTACTTTTTGGTCGATCGCATCCACAATCCAATACTCAGCGATCCCCCGTGCGGCATACTCAGAGCGTTTGTAGCGATAATCTCGGTTAGCTTGATTGGGACTAACTACCTCAACTACTAACAAGGGCGGGGGCATTTCTGGCATAACTGTAGATCTTTTTGCGCCCTCCATTGCCGTTGCCAACTCTTCAGAAAACAACACTAAATCTGGAACTCGCACCCGTGAGCCAGTGGTGACAATTTCCGTTTTCATTGATAATCGATAGGCAGGAACACCTAGTTGAGAAAAATAAATAAATAAAAAAGAAGCAATCCGCCGATTGATCTCACTCTCTGCCGTCATTAATATCAACTCCCCATCTTCCAGCTCATACATGAAATCGGTATCATCTTCATAGTTAAAAAACTCTTCCAGAGTCATCTTCTGAGATGTTACTTGACTAAATTTATCTAATGTATCTAAAGTTACCGTCATATTACTTACCCACTAATAGAGCAATTATTCTATTTAGATTAACCGAGAATTTAACTCAGAATTATAAAATCATTTCTGCTCTAGGATATTAGTTTTAACTCCATAAAAAAATGGGTCAACAACTACTGCCAACCCATCAGTTCTTACAAGGAAACTTATCAACTATCAATTCATAGGATTAGCTAGAATCAACTAAGACTAAGAGGATGTCTGAAAAGGGTCTAAAATTTCAGCACAGACTGATCATAATTCTCTAAATGGCTGATCCAAACAAGAAATTTGGTAAGGGCGCAAGGCTTTGCGCCCCCATGATCGGCTTCTCAGACATCCTCTATATAATTAACCATGAAGACTAACCATTAATTATTAATAGAATTGATAGGAATCCTGAATTGTTGATTGGCAAGTCTGGCATTGGGATTGATGGAGGCAGTGAGGGTAGAAACTGCTTGTTGGTATTGGGGATCTTCGATCGTGCCGATTAAGCCCGGAGTTAAGGAAAGACGGCGGATATCTTCGCTAGTGAGGTCAACTTTGATATCAGGGGTAATCCCTTTCTTGTTGATGTCTGTACCGTTGGGAGTGTAGTAGTGGGCGATCGTGACTGCCAAACCCGAACCATCAGAGAGAGGATTAATAGATTGGACCAGAGCTTTGCCGAAGGTCTGGGAACCGATTACTGTTGCTCTGCCATTGTCTTGCAAAGCCCCGGAGAGAATCTCACTAGCACTGGCCGATCGACCATCTACCAATACTGCAAGGGGCAGATCTGTCAAGGAGCGGCGATTGGCTCGAAATTCTTGGTTTGTTCCTTGGCGATCGACCGTCCGCACCACCGGAGCATTATTCATCCACATCTGGGCAATCTCTACACTTGCTTGCAACAATCCCCCCGGATTACCCCGTAGATCAAGAACAAAGGCTTCAGCTTTTTGATCTCTCAGGGTTTGAATGGCTTTTTGCATCTGCTCGGCGGCATGGGAGCCAAACTCATCTAGGCGGATATAGCCTACCTGCACATTGCCCTCCTGACGTAGGGTGTAATGCACCGTTGGCACTTCGATCTGGCGGCGTACTAGGTCAAATTCAATCAGTTCTACGCCGGGACGGGAGATGCGAATTTTTACGGAAGAACCGACTCGCCCTCGAATCATCCCTGACACTGCCTCTAAGGTCATACCTTGGGTAGAGCGTCCATCTACAGCTAGAATCAAATCCCCCGATCGAATCCCGACTTGGGCAGCAGGAGAGTTCTCGATCGGATTAATCACCCGAATTGCTCTTGTGATCACATCCTGTTCTAGGCGAATCCCAATCCCGGTAACTTCCCCAGCAGTTTGATCGGTAAGGTCTCTAAATTGTTTGGGGTCAAGGAATCGAGTATAGGGGTCATTTAAGCGTTTAACCGCCTCACGAATTGCTGTGTAAGCCTGCTCTGGGTCGCTGTAGTCACGACTGAGGAGTTCTTGGCGCACGTTCAGCCAGTTGACTTGGTTAAAATTGCCATCTACATAGTCACGGTTAATAATTTGCCATGCTTCATCGACGATCGCCTTGGGGCTGTTACTCCAAGCCGCTTGGACAGAATTGCTAGAGGTAGGTACAAACAGAGTTAAAGCTGTGGCGGCAGCGATCGTACCACCAAGGAGGGTGAGGTGAGACCGGGAAAGAAATTTAAATGATGAGTTCATGGGGCAGCGTACCAACTTGGGAATAATTTGATTCTAGCTTGTCTCTCAATAGACGTGATCATATTTTTCTGCCAGTAGCTTCAACTTCCATCAATTTGCTTAATTTTCCGGTCAAGTTCCTGCCAAATTGTCTAGAATCTGCTCGATCGTCAGCCATTTCCCACTAGGGTTTAACCGCCCGAAGACCTCTATCTTTTGACCATCTGGATAATTCAGCAGTCTTTGGTTCACCTCTGGGCGCAAAGTAATCAGTCCCCAAGTTCCGCCCTTGGGCTTATTTTGGTCTGAGAAAACCTGCTCAAAGAAAGTAATTTGATAATGCTGCACATCCAACCGATGAAACACCCCCTGATAAACCTGACTAGCAGATTCCCCAACTACCCCAGATTTCTCAGATTCCCCAAATTTCCCCAGAGAATCCTCAAAATCAACTACCCCTCCTTTCTTTACCTCCTGTACCTCCCCATACCTCCCTGTACCTCCTTCTTCTGCTTCCTGTACCTCCCCATACCTCCCTGTACCTCCCTGTACCTCCTTCTTCTTCTCCCTCCCTGTACCTCCCTGTACCTCCTCCCCACTCGCAGGATATTTCTCTGGACGATCCAGAAAGTATTCTTGCCAATATAACCATTGGGGATGAGTGGGGGGAAGATTGTAGAGAGGGACGATCGCACTAGGGGCAATGGGAGGTAAGTCACCCTGTCCAAGGAGGGCGGCTTGCAATTCCCGCACAGAAAGTTCCCTCGGCATTTTCCCAGTTTTAATACACAAAGCTGCCGCCATGCCTGCGGCTTGTCCAAGGAGAAGCACGGCGGGTTGAAGTCTGGTGGCTCCGTTGGCAATATGAGATACAGAAATATTTTTCTCACAGACCAAAAATCCATCGATAGTTGCGGGGATCAAGGCTCCGTAGGGAATACAGAAAGGTGTTCCAGTCCAGCGTCCGCCCCAGCGCCGAGATTTTGGCAGCAGGGGGAGATCATGTCCGGGATAGTGGTGATCATTGGCATAGTGAGCGATCGCCACACTGTCTAACCTCAAAGGAGCCGCATCTCCCCCGGTCACAGGCAGAATATCTGGCTCTGTAATTGTCACTATTCCCTTTAGTCTTCTACTTTCTCGGTAGTAGGGGTGGAGGGCAAAAGCTGTTGGTGTAGCCTTTCCTTGGGAGAATCGATCGCCTAGATTCTGGAGGTGATCTGGGTAATCTGGGTGATGGGGAAACACGCCCGTAGCTAAACCATATCTCCTGCCTAGTTGTTGCTGAATAAAGCTGGCAAAGTTATAGCTATGATCAAAACATTCTTGCTCAAACTGGCGACGTTGTTCGGGGGTGGCAATGAGCCGATCGAGTCCTTCTCCGTAATCATTTCCGGCGATCGGCCAATTAATCATGATCAAGCCGCCGGGAAGACGACCATAGTTCAAAAAAGCCTCTGCCCCGTGGTGCGCCCAAGCCTGAGCAAATTTTTCATTTAACTTTTCAAAAATCGATGATTGGCTAGATGTCTGGATATTATCGGGGATCACCTTGGGGAGAATCTCTGGGGCAATTGCTTCACCAAAATCCTGCATCAAAACTACCCATGTCGGTGCTTGGACTGGATATTTTTGCATCCAAGGTTCCAATTTAATTGGGGCACTGGGTTCCCCAAATTCTGCCTGTAGTTCCCAACCCCAACGATGGGGAATATTGCCCAAGGGAAGTAAGTCGCCTAGCTCTGTCCCGTCGATCGTGATCTTGGCTTGAATTGTATAATTTGCAAACTTTACCCCGGTGATGCGATCGTCCCGGCGGATCACTTCCTTGGGGATTTCCCCTACAATCCAACGCAGATTAGGCAACTCCTGCACCCACTCGGCAAAAATTGCGGCTCCTATCCGGGGATCGTAAGTAAACATGCTCACCCAACCATGATCTAAGCCCTCTGGTTGCCGTTGTTGCAAAGCCCTTAAAAACTTGCCCCAAATCCCCGTCTGCCAAGCTGCCAATTCATGCCCATCGATCGCTGCTACTCCCGCCGAGGTCAACATGCCTCCCAACCACGAAAACTCACTCACCAGTACCGTCTCCGCCCCGGCTAAAGCCGCCTGAATTGCGGCAGCAGTTCCCCCAGTCCCGCCACCAACCACCAAAATATCCGTTGTAATCTCTTCCATAATTTAACCAGCAGGTTTGATGCTCAAGTTTAATTAGCAGACTTAACCATTAGACCTCTTGCGTGAATCATGACCCTCACCCTAAATCCCTCTCCCTAGGGAGAGGGACTTTCCTCTTACTCCCCTTCTCCCTAGGGAGAAGGGGCTGGG
>JAAUUE010000003.1 GCA_012031635.1 Coleofasciculaceae cyanobacterium SM2_1_6
CACAGGAGTTTCATCTGAGTGGGGGTAACTCCTCAGCCGTGGGCAAGTGGTAGTGGGCGAGGTTAACCATTTTTTGGGGACGATGGTTATTAGTTTAGGTTACCCAATCTTAAACGATTTCCCTTGCTACAAAGGAATTTGTCACCTAAATTTGTTCAGGGTCAATGTTTAGTTCTCGGAGTTTGGCGGCTAGTTTTTCAGATCGTTGAGATTCCCGATCAGCCCTGCTCTGCTCATGTTTCCAAGCCTCCGCCGCCGTAGGAACTAAATCTCCCGCCGCCGTAAAGTATCTCAATTTACCCTCATGAACTCCTAAAAACATATGCAACTGACTGCTCCAGAGATGCCCTCTGGCATTGGGTTGTAGCACCACATACTCTGCTTCTACCAAATGAAAACCCTGGAACTCTAAAGTCTCTGGGTCAAACCAAAAATAGTTAGGAGTCCGAAACACATTTTGGTACAGTAGCTTTTTCGTAGTTCGATCGACCTGTGCAGTACTATCCGAGAGAATTTCCACAATTACATGGGGATAAATTCCCCCCTCATGATAGACCACCCAACTTTTTCGCTCTTTCTTTTGGGTTCCTAAAACTACGAAGAAATCAGGACCGCGAAACTCTGTAGGTCGGTTAGGTTCAGGCTTGAAATAGATAGAAAGATTTCCGGCAACAAAATAATCATTGCGCTCCTGCCAGAGGAGTTCTAGACAGGAGATAAGGAGGAAGATTTGGTGTAGATGTAGGGAGCTTTCCAATTCGGGTTCATCACTTTCAATGTCTGCCGGGGGGAAGAGACCGAGATTAGGTTCATTATTATTTTCACCAGTATTATTTTTCCCATTGCTGATATTTATTTCAGAGAGAGGATCGACCGGGTTAATAACTTCTGGTGCGGTGAAGATTTGTCCCATAGGTTTAAGTGGTTTGAGTAGTTGCAATTAGTCGATCGACCAGATGATCAAGCTCGGCGGTGCTGGTAAAGTGATGCACACAAGCCCGGATGCAGTCGGGGGATGCCAAGGTACGAGTAAATACGCCCTGCTTTTCTAGGGAACTGACGATCGAGCCGTGATTAGCAAAATGATCAAACTTAGCAGCAAGGGCAGCCCGGACTTGAAAGCAAACTAAACCCGTCTCTGGAGGCTGGGGGCTAGTTACTTGAACTTGGGGAATGGTGGTTAATTTTTGGCAGAGATATTGACTGAGGTTGAGGATGCGTTGGTAGCGATCGATCGCCGTGCCGCCTTGATGATGGTAATCAATTGCTGCCCTTAACCCTGCGTAGAGTGGGAAAGCTGAAGTTGCCACCTCGTAGCGCCTGCCATCAGGTTGCCAGCCCTTGGGTTCCTGCATGAGAATCCCCCGCCAGCCAATAAAGGTGGGGTGCAACTCCTCTCGCACCTCTGCCCTGACATACAAGCCTCCCAAGCCTTCTGGTCCACAACACCACTTATGCCCTGTAAAGGCGTAGAAATCTACCCCCAAATCTAATAAATCTAAGGGTAACTGCCCCACCGACTGGGCAGCATCTACCAGCACTAAACAGTCTCGTTCATGGCAGAGTTGATTAATTTCCTTCAGGGGTAAGACTTGCCCCGTATTCCAGAGGACATGGCTAAGGACGACTAGGCGGGTTTGGGGTTGGAGATGTTGGTCGATCGAGGCGAGGATTTGCTCTGGTGATCCTTTTGCCTCTGAGGAAGAATTATCTCTAGCTAAGCCTAGAATCGGAAAAGTAGAAGTTGTCACCCCAAATCTCCGGCAAATTTCCCCCACGGCAGCAATGACTCCCGGATGCTCACAATCAGATAGGAGAATGTGATCCCCCGCTTGCCAAGGAATCCCCCAGAGGACAATATTGCAGCCCACGGTGACATCTTCGGTGAGGGTAATGGTGGCGGCGGTGACTCCTAATTCTTGGGCAATTAATTCCCTCGTCCGGTGGGCTTCTTGAGTGATCCAGTTGTTGACGGCGATCGAAAAAGGTCCGATAGTTTGGATATAATTGTAGGCATGGGCGATCGCATCTAGGGCTACTTGGGGTAAAGTCCCCTGACCACCGTAGTTAAAATAACTTTTCTGTTTCAGGGCTGGAAACTGTTCTCTATATTCTGGATTTGGCATTCTTTAGGTTATGGTTGGATTATTTTTAAGATTAACTTTAATCAATAACTTCTCCTTATACTGCTGATCAAACCTCAAGATTCTGGTTAACTTAAATATAGTATTCTTCTCTTCCCCAAAGCTATGAATAAAGCTGATTATCCTGCTCCATCTCCCAAGAGCCATAAAACCGATGCTCCGGCTGGTGATGCTCTTAAAGTTAATAGTCCCCAAGCTCTGGGGAGCGAAGTGATTCCCAAGGCTGGCAGTAAGGAGTCAGATTTATTTGTACTGGCTCAAAAACTCCGGCAGCGTAACCGGACGCTCCAAGATCAAGTTGCCCAACTCCAGGAATCTTTGCAGATTGCCGAAGAAAAGCTCCTCAGACAAAGCGAACAATTTTCTGCACAGGAATCGATTCGATCGCAGGAAGTAGGGACAATACTTTCTCAGCAAACCGCCGAAGCTGACTACGCCAACGAGCAGGTAGGTCGCCTCTTGCAGGAGTTGGAAATCTCTCACCAACTGGCTCAGCGCCAACAGATTCTCATTGAAACTCTCTCTTCGGAGCTACAAATTAGCCAAGAACGGGTTGCCCAGCTAGAACGGGAGTGCGCCCTCACCCAGCAGCAATATAATGAGCAATGTCATGAACTTCTCCAGTCCGAAAACCGTTGCCAAGAATTAAATACTCGTCTCCAGCGCCAACAACGCCAAGCTCTGCAATTTAAGCTGGCTCTGGAAAAATCCTTGGAAGTTCCTACCACAAATATCATCGGGGAATTGGCGGAGCCAGAGGAATTAGCAAAACCCCGGAAAATTAATCTAGCGGCTTTGAGTCTTCGATCGACCCAACCAATTCAGCCTTGGTCACAGGTAGAAGCAGCGATCGAGTCCCCGGAACCTGAGGCAGATTTTGCACTACCTACAAGTTCAGAGATGATTTTTACGCCAGAAATACCTGCTCTTCCTGAACCGAAGGAATTACGTATCGACCCCAGGGCGGGGGTGATTCAGCCTCTCCTCTTGGCTTTGCATCTATCCTCGGAGGGCGGAGCGATCGAACCAAGATTTACTCCAGAGCAAGAAGCTAAACCAGAAGTCCAAGGTATCCCGGAACTCTTTCAATTGGGGGCTGCCCCAGAACCATTGCCGGAACTATTATTTGATGTTACTGCCGTGGGGAGTGATTCTCCTGTGGAGACACTTCGTGAACGCCTTGCCTTGCCCCTAGAAAAGCCAGTAAATTCTGAGAATCCCCCCCTAGTCAGTGATTTGGCTCAATACCTCCAAAGCTTGAAATCAGAGCCAGAGGTATTAGAGATTTCCGCCAATGACCAGAAACTCCAAGCTCTTCTGGCAGCAGTAAAACGAGCGCCCTATATTCCCCCAGAATCGAATAAGCCTGCGCCGATCGTTTATCCAGAACGCCCCTCAAAGAAAATTCCTTCCCTGTCGGCGATCGACCTCCCCAACTTCCCTCGCCATCGCCCCCCAGAAAATTAGTCTCAAACTAACCGTAAACTAACAGCAAGGGCTACATCTCAATTTCAAGATGCGTTCACGAAGTGTCTCTGCAAGAGAATCGCCATCTTGTCTCTATCCTAGTGTTAATATTCCCATTTCAAAATCAACAGTTAACGGCAACTTCCTCAACCACTGCAAACCTAAAATAGGCTCAGAAACTCCATCCCCCGCTAGCACCGCAATTATATAATCCTGTTCATTTAGGACAACTCTTCCCTCATAAATATCAAAATACTCCTCACCCCGCACCGTCTGCATAACCTGTTCCCGTTCCGTCATCACCCATCCCAAACCTAAACAATCTTGAGTATCTAGGGCTAACCAACCCGTTGTAAATCCAGTATCTAATAACACCTCAACGGGGAAACTTTCACCATCAGCAGCAACTAAACCAATTTCAAAAAATAGCTCGATCCTCTCCCCAAACCTGCCATGAATCATAGACTACCGCAGGCCCCAGTTTCATTAATGCGGTGGAGCCCGATCATCCCGTGGGGATACTTTTCACGAGCTTTTTGGACAGCAATTTCTTCCCTCGGATCAATGAAATAATCTCCACTGTTGGGTTCAATAACCATAAACCAGTTGTAATAATTATCTATTAGCTCAAGACTAGCTCTAGCAAAAATCTCCTGATAGCGCTGACGACGGGCGTTTTTTTTCAGCTTGGTGTTTAGCTAACTCCTCGGCAGGTATCGTAAATTTAGGAAATAATTTACCTTGCTGACGGGAAGAATTTGAAGTTATTAGAGTCATAGCTGCGATTTCCTATTCAACTAGATTACTAGTATATCCTAGATTTTGATGGCAAAAAGCGATCGACCTCCCCAACTTCCCTCGCCATCGCCCCCCAGAAAATTAAACATAGAACCAGGTAGGGTGGGCATCGCCCACCTTATAGCCACTCAAAATCATCCTTAAACCTTGGCTTCCTCTTTGACTAGTTGACTCCAGCCCAGATCCTTGAGGGAATTATTCCGGCGCAGGGGACGGGTGACTAGTTCGAGGATGTCCCGAGCGTTGGTGAAACCGTGGATTTGGGCGAAGGTAAACTCCACCGACCATTTGGTATTGATACCCCGGGCTTCTAGGGGGTTAGCGTGGGCCATGCCCGTGATCACGAGGTCGGGTTTGACGGCTTGGATGCGTTGGATTTGGTTGTAGTTATCAGGTTTTTCCATGATTACTGGCAATGGTGCGCCCATTTCTTGGCAGGTGCGTTCAAGGAAATCCAATTCTGCCGCTTGATAGCGCTTATCCATGTAGGGAATGCCAATTTCCTGGACGGTCATGCCGCAGCGAATCAGGAACCGGGCGAGGGAAATTTCCAGCAAGTTATCCCCCATAAAAAATACCGATTTGCCCCGGATCAGTTGCAAGTAGTCTTCCAAACTTGCCCAGATCTGAGCTTCCCGTTCTGCCAAGCCTTTGGGTTCAATACCTAAGACGGAGCAGAGTTTTTCAATCCAAGCACGAGTGCCATCGGGACCGATCGGGAACGGCGCACCAATCAGCTTACATTTGCGGCGACGCATGAGAGTAGTGGCGGTGCGAGACAGGAAGGGATTGATCCCCGAAACGTAGTAGCCTTCTTCAATGACGGGCAGTTCGGTATACCGTTTAGCCGGGAGCCAACCTGCAACTTTAATTCCCTGTTTTTTGAGTTCGAGGGTGAGTTGACTAACCACGGGATCGGGCAGGGAGCCGAAGAGAACTAAGGGAGGATGGTCGGCATACTCGGCTTCCTCTTGGGCGATTTCTTCTTTCTTTTTGCCAAAGTTGAGGAGTTTTTGGATGGCGTTCCGGTTTTCGGAAACTTCTCCGGTGATTTTATCTTTTTGTGGAGATTCGGGGCAACGGGCTGCCATGGCTGCTAGGACAGTATCTTCGCCTTGGGTAAAGGCATAATCTAATCCATTGGCTCTGGCGGTGACGATCGGGATGCCAATTTCTGCCTCTAACTTGGGAGCTAGTCCTTCCAAATCCATTTTAATAATTTCCGTGGTGCAAGTGCCGATCCAGACAATCACGCTAGGATTGCGATCGCGCTTAATTTGCAAACACAATCTTTTCAGTTCTTCGTAATCATTTAACTGAGCAGAAATATCTCCTTCTTCCAGTTCTGCCATGGCATAGCGGGGTTCCGCAAAAATCATCACACCCATGGCATTTTGCAGGAAGTAGCCACAGGTTTTTGTGCCAATTACTAAGAAGAAACTATCTTCAATTTTTTGATACAGCCAAGCTACACAACTAATGGGGCAGAAGGTATGGTAATTACCAGTTTCACATTCAAAATTCAAAGCGCTAGGTTCTTGAGTTACGGTCATTTGTTGATCTCCTTATTCTTAAACCATCATCAGATCTAGAGCTTGCTCGTCTCTGACCTTTGCCTCTGGGGGATTGAGGTAGAAATCAGAAAGGAGAGAGAAGAGTTCTCTGTCGGGGGAATCGTTGGGAACTACACCTTCTGGCATGGCGAGGATTTGATCGGCGATATTTAGGTAGTAATCACAGACGTAATTGAGCGAAGGATCGGTTTCTGCCATTTCAAACAGGGTCTTGCCCTTCACACGAGAAACTCGGATATCTTCAATTAGGGGCAACACTTCCAACACTGGCATCGGTACAGCCTCAATGTATTTATCGATGAGGTCACGTTTCACCGTCCGGTTGCCGATCAACCCCGCAAGGCGGAGGGGATGAGTTCTAGCTTTTTCCCGCACCGAAGCCGCAATCCGGTTAGCCGCAAACAGGGCATCAAAGCCATTATCAGTGACAATCATGCAGTAATCAGAATAGTTGAGAGGCGCAGCGAAACCACCACAAACCACATCACCAAGGACATCAAACAAAATCACATCATACTCATCAAAGGCATTGAGTTCCTTCAGGAGCTTCACCGTTTCCCCGACTACGTAGCCACCGCAACCAGCCCCGCCGGCGGCCCCCGGCTTCCACACAATCCACCCCGCCATAGCCTTTGTAGATCACATCCTCAGACCAGACATTTTCGTAGTGGTAGTCCTTCTCTTGGAGTGTGTCAATGATAGTGGGGATCAAAAATCCGGTCAGGGTAAAGGTGCTGTCATGTTTCGGGTCGCAACCAATCTGGAGGACTTTCTTTCCCCGTTTGGCGAGGGCAACGGAGATGTTGCAGCTTGTAGTGGATTTGCCGATACCGCCCTTTCCATAAACTGAAATTTTCACGCTTGGGTTCTCCTAACAAAGTTTCTTTTGTTTTTTCAATCTTGTTTTGATCTCTTGGTTGCATTATTGTCCAACTGCCCCAGAAAGAAAAGGGGGAGAAAAATCAACCTAAGCCTTTAGAAATTTTGAGAGGTCTTGAAAAAATATTGAGTATCTTAAATAGTCTTCCATCACCCCTGAAGAGTTTTTTAAGCTAAAAATTAAATTTTATCTAAACTTTTAATATAAATAGTGACAATAGACAAAATAGACAAATGTCAAGATTTAGCGAAAATGTACTTAGTTATAGATTGGTGCTTAAACTTGGGAATATTTACAGATCAGGCAGAGATTGCTAAAGGGCTGTTAATTTCTAGAGAGATAGCCAAGAGTTGACCTTGAGGGAGTTTCAACCCGATCGATCCCCGCTCAATTCCCCGCAATTCTCGATCGATCGCCCCGCCATTCACCTTTTCCCACTGCCCTCAACTCCCCAAAAATCTACCCTAATCTCTGCGTCTCCGTAGATTCTCTGGAAAAATAGCTTGTTTCTTTGGCTACAATGGAGATTCTCTGTAAATAATAGTTAAAGTTTGTTAGTGTGTTACAAATTACAAACATACTCTATAGTTTCAAAAGAGTTTCAGGGAAACAGAGCTGCATCATAAATTTTGATTAATAAAGTTTCTGGAACTTATTGACTTAAGTTGAGGAGCGGTAAATGAAAATCTTAGTCCTAAGTTGGGAGTTTCCTCCCCGCATTGTCGGCGGAATTGCCCGCCATGTCGGAGAACTGTACCCAGAAATCGTCAGCTTAGGGCATGAGGTACATCTGATTACGGTAGAGTATGGGCAGTGCCCCCACTATGAAGTTGTCGAAGGTATCTATGTGCATCGAGTGGCAGCAGACCCCCACAATGATTTTTTTAACTGGATTTCTAGCCTCAACGAGAGTATGGCAAAACAGGGCAGCAAGCTCTTGGCAGAAGACCCCGACTTTGACCTGATCCATGCCCACGATTGGCTAGTTGGTGATGCGGCAATTATCCTCAAGCACAATTTCAAAGTTCCCCTTATTGCCACCATCCACGCCACAGAGTTTGGGCGGCACAATGGCATTCACACTTCCATTCAGGAATACATCAGTGGCAAAGAACGTACCCTTGCCCACGAAGCTTGGCGGGTCATTGTCTGTACCGAATATATGCGCCGGGAAGTGAACCAAGTCCTCCGCACCCCTTGGGACAAAATTGATGTGATTTTTAATGGCATCCGGGCTGAGAAAAAAATCCCCGATGCCAATTTTGACTTTTGGGGCTTCCGCAGGCAGTTTGCCCATGACCACGAGAAAATTGTTTACTACGTGGGACGCATGACCTATGAAAAAGGCGTAACCGTCCTCCTGAGCGCAGCCCCCAAGGTAATTGCCGAAATGGGGGGAAATGTGAAGTTTGTATTAATTGGTGGTGGTAACACCGAAGAATTGAAGCACAAGGCAAGCTATCTGGGAATTTGGCAGAGTTGCTACTTTACGGGGTTCATGCCCGATCGAGACCTAGATAAATTCCAAACTGTGGCAGATTGTGCCGTCTTCCCTAGCCTTTATGAACCCTTTGGGATTGTGGCGCTGGAAAGTTTTGCCTCCCGTGTGCCAGTGGTAGTGTCGGATACCTGTGGACTGCCAGAAGTTGTCCAACACAACAAAACCGGAATCGTCACCCAAACTAATAATCCGGAATCCTTAGCGTGGGGCATCTTAGAAATTCTCAAAAATCCTAGCTATGGAAATTGGCTGGTAGAAAATGCCTACGCTGACCTTGCCACTCGTTTTACTTGGGAAGGGATCAGCAAACAAACAGAGGCGGTGTATCAGCAGGTAGCCGGGGAGCGATCGCAGGTAGACTGGAGTTAATTAATTAATTCACCCACGGATCATCGATATCCCAGCTATCCCAATTTTAATTTCTCCAAAGCTATGACCCTGCAAATTATTATTCTGGTGGCAGCGATCGTCGTCTCTTGGTTAGCCTTCACGGCTCTCCTCAAAGTCCTCAAAACCACCATTACCACTGCCATCACGATCGCCATGATCATCCTGATCCTACAAATTCTGTTTGGGATCACCTACTTAGATCTCTGGGAACAAATCACCACCCTCCCCACCACCATCTGGCGCACCATCACAGGAGAGAACTAAACATGAATATATTTTTAACCCCTGAGTTGGCAAGATTTGTCCAGTCAACCGTAAAAAATGGTCAGTATCGATCGGTTTCTGAGGCAGTACAAGCAGCCTTGCAATTACTCAAGGAGCAAGAAGCCCTAGTTAGAGATAATTCAAGCCCCGCCATCAACCCACAAAAGCCTAGTTATGATTTTTCTGATTTGGTAGGTCGTCTAACTTGGCGGGGTGATGCGTTAGAAATACAACAGAATCTGCGTGATGAGTGGTAATCGTTATGTATTTACCAATGCGATCGTGGTTCTGTTACACCAAAACTCGGCAAGTTTAGTAACAGCCGATCGAGGGTTTGCCAAGGTAGAGGCTTTAACGGTGATCAATTGGTAACACTATTAACTATTTTTTCCACGTAGAGTCAACGGTTACGATAGTCCTGCTTACTTCTCTGCTCTTGGGGTGAAAACTGCGGTTTGGGATTGGGGGGCGGCAACACAACTTTCCACTCACCCGTTTTCGGGTCTCTGTAGGTATGAAAAGGGTTAGTTTTTAGTTGTGGCTCCATGCAGTTATTGGGAATGGGATGCTGGGTCATGGGGGATGCCTCTAGTAAAATCCTGATATTGTTATCTTAGTTAAGATTTTTTCTATAGGAGGTGACTTTCCTTGTTAATCCTCGTGATTAAGAATAGCAACGTTAGTGACCTGTTGGCAACAAAAATGTGATCTAGCTCTAGGGAAATTAGTGATTCGATCGCCCTGTCCCTAGATTAATTTTTTAGATTGACTAGATTGATTTCGACCCGGTTTACTGGAGATTAGCCTAGCTTTGCAAAGGTTTGCCAACTCTCAATAATTTATCGGGAACTTAATCCTGAATCTCCACCGAAATTAATGTCTTTTTGTAAATTCTTGATAACGAAAATCTCCAGAAAATAATTACCTAAATAATTATCTAAAAAACTAGCGATCGTGTAAATAAATGCTGAGATTTGGTAAAACAAGATACCTTTGTAGTTACAGTATAAATATACCTACAGTAACCAAAAATGTCTTGAGAGTCGCTTTTGGGCTGACAATCTTCCCTAGAAAAGCTCCCCCAAAAGCTCTTCTGATAAAGTGACAACGCATTAACAATAAATCAACAAATATATCAGGGGTTGCTGTAAGCAAATAATCAAAAAGTTAATGAAAATTAATCCAGATTTGGGAGGTCAATTTTATGGTTACTACTATGGAAAAGAGCCTAGTAAAATCTTCTAAAGATCAATCTCTAGTTTTGTGGTTTGAAGAAGTAGGGATTGTGGATGTGCCGTTAGTCGGCGGTAAGAATGCTTCCCTAGGAGAAATGATTCAACAGTTAACCCCAAAAGGCGTAAATGTCCCGAGGGGATTTGCCACCACAGCCTACGCCTATCGCTACTTTATTAAGGCAGCAGGCATCGAACAAAAACTCCGAGAAATCTTTGCAAATTTGGATGTTAGTGATATTCAAAATCTGCGTCACACTGCCCAACTAGCCCGGCAATTAGTATTAGATACTCCCTTCCCCGCCGACCTGCAATTAGCCATCACCGAAGCCTATCAGCAACTCTGTGCTGCCTACGGCGTGAATACCGACTGTGCAGTGCGTTCCTCGGCAACGGCAGAAGATTTACCCGATGCGAGTTTTGCGGGACAACAGGAAAGCTATCTGAATATCCAAGGTATCAGCAGTGTCCTCCAAGCCTGCCACCGTTGCTTTGCTTCGATTTTTACCGATCGAGCCATTTCCTATCGCCAAGCCAGAGGTTTTGATCACTTCCAAGTCGCCCTGTCTGTGGGGGTGCAAAAAATGGTGCGGTCTGACCTTGCTTCTTCTGGAGTGATGTTCTCGATCGATCCCGAAACTGGGTTTAAGAATGCTGTAGTTGTCACCGCCGCCTACGGTTTAGGAGAAAATATTGTCCAAGGGGCGGTGAACCCTGATGAATACCTCGTATTTAAGCCCACCCTGAAGACTGGGTTTAAGCCCATTCTGGAAAAACGAGTCGGTACCAAAGCCCTGCGGATGGTCTACGACATGGGCGGTTCCAAACGCGTCCGTAATCAACAGGTTCTTCCCCAAGAACAAAAACGTTTCTGTTTGCAAGATGAAGAGATTCTCCAACTAGCTCGGTGGGCGATGGTGATCGAAGACCACTATAGTGCTGCAAGGGGCGTATATACTCCCATGGACATTGAATGGGCCAAGGATGGAGTCACTAACGAATTATTTATTGTCCAAGCTCGTCCCGAAACTGTGCAATCCCAAAAAGCCAGTAATATCCTCGAAAGCTATGAACTCCTAGAAACTGCCCCGGTGATCATGCAAGGGCGGAGTGTGGGGGAGGCGATCGGGCAGGGGAAAGCCAGAGTCATCCTTGATGTCAGCAAAATTGATCTCTTCCAAGCCGGGGAAGTCCTAGTTACCAACAAGACCGATCCCGACTGGGAACCGATCATGAAAAAAGCCAGTGCCATCATCACCAATCAAGGAGGCAGAACCTGCCATGCAGCGATCATTGCCAGAGAAATGGGCATCCCGGCGATCGTCGGCTGCGGTGATGCCACAGAAGTAATTACCACGGGGCAAGAAATTACCGTTTCCTGTGCCGAGGGTGAGGCGGGGAATGTCTATGCGGGCTTACTGAAATTTGAAATCCGCCAAACTCAGCTTGATGATCTGCCCCAAACCCGGACGCAAATCCTCATGAATGTGGGCAACCCCGAAAAAGCCTTCAGCCGGGCCAGCACTCCCTGTGATGGTGTGGGTCTAGCGAGGTTAGAGTTTATTATTGCTAACCACATCAAGGCGCACCCCTTGGCTCTGCTCCACTACGATCGCCTCGAAGATGAAGCCGTGAAGAAGGAAATTGCCGAACTCACCGCTAGTTACCCCGATAAACCCCAATTCTTTGTATATGAACTGGCTTATGGCATTGGCACGATCGCTGCCGCCTTCTATCCCCAGCCTGTGGTGGTGCGAATGTCCGACTTCAAGAGTAATGAGTACGCCAATCTCTTGGGGGGTAAACAGTTTGAACCCACGGAAGAAAACCCCATGATCGGCTGGCGGGGAGCCTCCCGTTACTACGATGAAAATTATCGAGAAGCCTACGCCCTAGAATGCCAAGCCCTGAAGCGAGTCCGGGATGACATGGGCTTAGTCAACGTGATTCCCATGATCCCCTTCTGCCGCACCCCTGAAGAAGGGAGGAAAGTCTTGGCGGAGATGGCAAAACATGGCTTAGCGCAGGGCGTGAATGGCTTGCAGGTCTACGTCATGTGTGAACTGCCCAGCAATGTGATCATGATAGATGAATTTAGTGCCGTCTTTGATGGTTTCTCCATCGGCTCCAATGACCTCACCCAACTCACCCTCGGCTTAGACCGGGATTCAGCCCTCGTAGCCAGCATCTTTGATGAACGGAATGTGGGGGTAAAACGCATGGTCGAGCTGGCGATCGCCGGAGCCAAACGTAATGGCAAGAAAATTGGCATCTGCGGTCAAGCCCCCAGTGACTACCCAGAGTTTGCTCAGTTCCTCGTAGAGCTAGGGATTGATTCCATCAGCCTCAACCCAGACACCGTGCTGAAGACAAGGCTAGATATTGCAAAAGTGGAAATGTTCCCTTCGACTACTTCGACTCCGCTCAGTACAAGTCCGCTCAGGGAACGTCTCTAGGCTTAGGTTTAGGGCTTTTGCTTAAACCGAACTCACGTTAGTTAAATTTCTAGGGGGATTTCGATCGCAAACTCCGTACCGTGGGGCAGGACAGAATGAAAGGAGAGAGAACCCCTGTGACCTTGAACAATAGTTTGATAGCTCACCGCCATGCCCAGACCAGTTCCCTTACCTACGGGCTTGGTGGTAAAAAAGGGATCAAAAACTCTCTCCTGAAATTCTGAGGGAATCCCAGCGGCATTATCGGTAATAGTAATCCGGACTCGATCGCTTCCCACCATGGTCGTAGAAATCTGAATCTCTCCTCTCCAGTCTGGTTCAGAGTCGCCTGATGCGTATTCTTCTAGGGCATCGAGGGCATTAGTCAAAATATTCATAAACACTTGATTGATCTGTCCGGCGTAGCATTTAACTGGAGGGAGTTTTGTGTAGTTTTTCTTTACTTGCACCAACAAATTCTCTTGGGAATTTTCTCCCGGCTCTTCTCTTGATTCTTCCTGAAGAAAACGATGGTGAAGCAGCACTAAAGTGCTGTCAAGGCTATGATTTAGGTCAATGGTTTTTAGGGTTGATTCTCCTAAGCGAGAGAAAGTCCGGAGAGATTCCACAATACTTTGAATCCGTTCTGTGCCTTTCTGCATGGAGTGAAAGAGTTTGGGTAAATCCTCTTTGATAAAAGCCACATCAACTTTCTCGATCGCTGCCTCTAGCTCTGGTGATAGTTTTAGTAATGACTGGGAAGTTTGATTCTGGTTCGTGCTGAGTGCCGTTGAAGCATAGGCATCTAATAATTGCAGGAGTTGATTAGTATAATCTTCGGCATGGCGGAGGTTGCCGTGGATAAAATTCACCGGATTATTAATCTCGTGGGCAACTCCCGCCACTAGCTGTCCCAAGCTAGACATTTTCTCGCTCTGAATTAGTTGGGATTGAGTTTTTTTTAGGTCTTCGAGAGTTTGCTGGAGTTCATTCGTCCGTCCCGCCACCAAGTTTTCTAAATTATCAAAGTATTCCTTGAGTTGTCCCCCCATTTGGTTGAAGGTAACAGCAAGGTCTTTTAATTCCACGATCCCCTGAATTTCGATCGTTTCTTCCAAGTTACCTTCAGCGATCGCTTGACTGGCATCCCGGAGTTTGAGGATCGAGCCGACAATCCAGCGAGTGGTGAAAAATCCCAGCACGATCGCTACCACCAAAGCCAAGATACAGAGAATAATTGTGGTTTGAGTATTGGTATTAATTTGTGTCATAAAGTCCGATTCTGGAACGATAGTCACAATTAACCAATTCAGACCAAACTTATCCTGCCAAGGTTCAACTAAAACAAATTGACGTTGACCGTTAAAATCATATTCGATTTTTTGACGTTGCTTAATTTGATTGAGGTCTGGGAAACTCTTTGCTAAATACTTGGCAACTTCTTGAATGAGAGGGTCGCTACTGTTGGTTGCAAATAATCTTTCAGCTTTACCATTTTTCTCGGTAAAGATAGGAGAATCGTTGGAATTGGCAACTAGCATTCCATCCCGCTCCATAATAAAAATTCTTCCTGAAGGACTAATTTTGATTTGATTTAAAAATTGAGCGATATGGGAAATCCTCAAACTAGTTCCTAGAACGCCAGCGAAATTTCCTTGGCGATCGCGGTAGGGCATAACTGCCGTAATTTGCAGCTTTACTTCCGATTCGAGAGAGATTTGAAATGGCTTAGTCCAAGTCTGTCTATTCGCTGCCTTAGCTGTTTGATACCAAGGTCGGATAGTAGGACGATAGTTCCTGATCGTCTCAGTTTTTCTATCGGTAAGATTGCCCTGCTCATCAGCTAGGTATCCTATCTGGTCATTGCCTGTACTTTCATCTTTGACCCCCATAGCGAATTGATTGGAGCCGATTTGTTTCACATCAGTAAATTTTTCTTGTTCGTTCCCAAGCCCAAGACTACTAATAGTTTCAAACCTTTGCAGGAGCCTCCAAAAATACTGTCTTGTTATGGGAAAATTATTGACATCTAATAAACCTAGCTGAATGCTATCGTTAACAATCTGAAGAGCTTGATGGGGACTTGCTAGGTAAACATCCAAGTGCTGATTGACTCGATCGACCGCTTGATTTTCCAGTTGATTCACCAGATCGTTGATTGCGTTCTGTCCACTTCTAAAGGAGAGATAGCCAACTAACCCTACAGCCGCTGCAATTTGTACTACAAACGGCACAATCAAGACTGTTCGCAAGGATAGATCGTAACGAAGCGATCGGCTTTGCCCTCTCGAGGAGAATCGCAGGGAGTTAAATGCCATGAGGATATACCTTAGGTATTAGTATTTAGCCAGAGAATGATATTTTATTCTTATCCTAAAACACTTTGCTATAACAATACTTCGGACAGATTTAGAAAATGATTTAGGATCGCTATATATGGCGTAAGGTATCCGAGCCTTGAAATGCTGTCCGGAGGATTGTTATGGCTCTATTGCCTCCTGATTTTGTCCTAAGTATTGATTTAGATAGATTTGTGTTATTTACAGGAAACTTTCAGGATATCCGGCAAATCCCTAGAAATAAGAAAGTAAAACCAAGTTCTTTCTTTGGGTAATTTGGATAATGCGGATAATTTGAGTGAATTGAATAGTTTGGGTAATCTTGATCAGTAGGGTGGAAAATTTATGGCATCAGCAGTCAATTGGGAGTTTAGCGTATCTATCAATCATACGGGGGACGATCGCTACTATTTGAAAGTAGAAAACGTTCCGGCGGGGGGAATCTTAGCTGAGGCGCAGGTGTCTTGGGCTGTGGAAGATTGGCTGGCTCGGACTCGGCAGTTAATGAATGATCCCCTCCAAGATATCCTCCAAGGGCGAGATACGGGAACTTCTCAACAGTACAATTCCTTAGAAAACATAAAATTTGCCCCCAACTTAGTCGATCTGGGGCAGGAACTTTACGATGCCCTATTTCAGGGAACCATCCGAGATAGCTGGCTGATGGCTCAGGCGATCGCCCAACACTATCGATCGGTACTCCGGCTGCGCATTGGTCTCCGGGGTCTAACTCTGCCCCGCCTGCCCTGGGAAGTAATGCACCACTGGAACTGTCCCCTTGCTGCCACTACAGACATTACTTTTTCTCGGTATCAAATTCTCTCCCGCGCCAATGTTACTCCCCGCAATTCTCATCTAGCGACCTCCCTGCCCCTGCGGATTTTGATGGTGATTGCGGCTCCGGGGGATCAAGAAAGCCTAGAACTCCGCCAAGAAGCAGAACATTTGCGATCGGAACTCAAAGACCGGGAATCATCTACTCCCCTGTTAGACCTAACCATCCTTGAACAACCGGGACGGGAGGAATTAACCTACGCCCTAGAGCATGGCAACTATCATATTTTTCACTACTCTGGGCATAGCAATCTTGGTTCCCATGGGGGAAATTTATTTTTAGTTAATAATCAAAATGGCTTGACGGAAACCTTGAGTGGTAATGATTTGGCGGGTTTACTGAGTAATAATGGAGTGCAATTAGTCGTATTTAATTCCTGTCGGGGAGCCTACAGTGCTGCCTCGGAAGTTACTTCCACCACGGGCAACCTGACCCAAAGCCTGATTAACCGGGGGATTCCGGCGGTGCTTGCTATGTCGGAACGGATTCCTGATAATGTGGCGCTGACCATGACCCGTTTATTTTATCGCAACCTCAACCAAGGCTACCCGATCGATCTCAGCCTCAGCCGGGCTAGACAGGGACTCATTTCTACCTATGGCTCCCATCAACTCTACTGGGCGTTGCCTGTGCTGTACCTCCATCCAGATTTTGATGGTTTCCTCTGGCAGGAGGGCGCTCCGGGGTCGGAGTTGAAGCAGGTGTGGACTCTGCCTCAAGAGGAGTTGGGTTTACCCTACGGCAGGAATTTGCCGGAAGGTTTTGGTGATGGTTCTCCTCAGAATTTGGCGAGGAATCTATCTGGAGAGTTGTTTAAGGCTGGGGACGATCGAGGGCAGAAAACCAGAGGCTTAGAACTCAGAGATTATGAGCCTAAAGATTATGAAGAAATCGATCGAGCCAATTATACCGATAACTTAGAGCAAGGAAATCCAGATTTATTAAACCTTGAGACCTTAGATCAAGATAATAGCGATCGTCCCCTTATTGCTCCTGAAGACATGAGTACTTTTTTCCGCCATAGCCGGGAAACGGTTACTTTTGAGCAGCCCAAGCTCAGCCCCGTAGGTCGTCCAAATTCTAATCCATTACCTAACCAATTACCTAACCAATTATCTAACCAATTATCTAACCAATTATCTAACCAAGGGACTAATCCAACACCTGCTCAAATCTCTAATCAGACTATTCTCCCAAAGCCTACAGAGACTCCTAATCCAAATACATCTCAATCTTCTCAATCTTCTCATCCCGCCCCTCAACCTCCCCAGCAGATTAGTAATCAAGCTAATTCCCCAGCTAATCCTCAACCTAAAGCTAATTCCCCGGTCAACTCCTCTAGAAAAACCAAAAGAAACCAAAAAACTCCTGCACCCCTAGTAACTCGATCGCCCCAAACCCTTGACCTAGAAGCTAAACCTAATAAGGGAGCCGTGGGAGCTTGGTTGAGTGTGTTTATCCTCCTCGGAGCGATCGCCGGAGCCGGGGGCTGGTGGTACCATCAACAACAACCTGCCCCTGAAACCAATCAAATTTCTACTCCCGCAACTCCTACGGTCACGCCAACACCCTCTATTACTCCAGAGGTAAATTCTCAGGTAAATTCTCAAGCAACTACTCCGGTAAGTTCAGCCCGTGCCCCCGCCGTTACTCTCGCACAGGTTGATATCAAGACTGCGGATACTCCTACCATCAGCAATTTGGGGAGCCGATCCTTCCAAGCTGGAGAGATAAACCAAGGGATTGTAGTAGTCCGGGAACTGCTCGATCGCAACGCCCTCGAAGTTGCCAAAACTACCCTCAATAAAGTCAGACTAGAGCAAACGGAAACCCCAGAGTTAAACTTTCTCCGGGGCAGATTAGCTTGGCAATTTATTAAAACTGGAAACCGGGATTACAGCCTAGAAGATGTGTGGCGGTTCTGGGAGGCAGCTAGCAAAAACGAGCCAGAGTCTGTGGTCTATCTCAATGCCTTGGGCTTTAGCTACTACGAAGCGGGAGATTTTTCTAAGGCAAAAGATGTGTGGTTAACTGCCTTGAAAGTTATCGAAACTAGCTCTGGCAAACCAGCAATCAATTCTGAAATAAATCTAGAGAATAATTTTAATCCGAACCGCAATCCCAATTTACAAGAATCATCTTCCCTCAATTCACCATTTCCTAATTCATCCTCCTCAAGCTCATCCCCGACTACTTCCCCATCAAGGGCGATCGTCGAGAATAGCGACAAACTCAATACCTATGCTGGTCTAGCTCTAGTTTTTAATCAACTCAGCGACAATCTCTTAAGAAGAGAACGCAACCTCCTTTTGAATGAATCTGCCAATTTGTATAAACAGGTTATGCAAGAGGATGGGCTGACATATCAGCCAGAAATTCTAGCTCGGCAATGGCTGTGGACTAATAAAACCATTCAAGACTGGACGGCTTTGGGGAATTAGGGGAAAATTGAAGACCCCCCACCGTTAAGCAGGGAGTCCTTGTTTACCGCAATGCCGTCTTACCTCAGTTTATGACCTGGAAGAACCAGGTGGGTGCTACTGTATCTCGCTTAAGTTTCCGAGTACTGGCTCGGTATACGGCTGCAAAACAATCTTGAGCTCCCATTTAAAAACCAACATAGATCAAAAAACAGTATTGGCAGTCACCAACATCGCCGTAAAATCTTTATTTATTATAGACAAAATAGACAGATCCTAGAGAGGATAGACGAGTTTTATTTTTACTAATTTATTTTCTGGGAGCAAGATTTATGAAGGACAAATTACTGGAGTGGTTAAATTTATTTCTGGTGGCTGATGTATTTTTGGTGTTGTTTGGATTTTTCTGGCTGGCTGTGGCAGTGGTGGGTCGATCGTTGAATATTCCCCTAGGTTTGGATCTTTGGTACCAGCTTTGGAATCCGGTCTTCACTCCGGCGATCGGGCTGCTGATGGGAGGGGCAGTTCTCAGTGGTCTGATTAGTCAGGTCAAAAAGAAGTTACGGAAAGAGTAGAAATATCCTTGTAGACCTTAATGTTACAAAACGTTATATAACTGGGATCAGTATAGGGATGTGCTTCATCATTTCTTAGCTATTCCTACTCAAAGATTTCCTTAAGTTCCTGATATTATGGAAGGCTCAGGATTAATCTCTGCAACCATTATTTCATCCCTTTCCCCAAGTTTTACCCCCCAAGCCATGCCTAAGAAAAACCGCCCGACCTTTGCTAAGAGCAAAAAACAATCTTCTGTTGCGGGCAGCAGTCCTCATCGTGTCGCTAGTAATTCCGATCGCAGCCTTGATCGGGGTGCTGATCATTTTGCTGATCGTAGCGATCGCTATAGTCGAGACAATCGTGATCTTCGTGGTGAAGCCTTTGGCGATCGCCCAAACCGTTTCTCGGATGCGACCGTTAGAGGCGGCAAGTCTCCCAGAAGCCGCTACCCAGAGGAAGAACAAGAGTTTGCTCCTAGAGATACCCGAAACTTCCGGAGTGAAAACGAGGTAGCTCCCCGTCGTCGTCAAGATGGTGAGTTTGCGCCTAGAGATTTCGCCCCTAGAGAATTTGCCTCCAGAGATAAAGATGCTAGACCCCGTTACCCTGCTCCCGGCAGCAGACCCCCGAAAGTAAAAAAGACCCAAGGCAGCAGTTCCTTCAGCAAGTCCCCCACGCCCGATCGAGACCGCACAGCTAAACCCCGGTGGAATCAAGAGCGGGAAAGTTTTGGTAGTTCTAGGGATGGTTTTAGAGATGATTTTGGCGGCGATCGACCTACCCGGCGAGATCAAGGAGATGATCACTACAGTCCTCGGAGCAATAGCTGGAATGACCGGGACGGTGATCGCTACGGTAAATCTAGTAGTAAATATAGTGATAAATACAGCGATCGAGTGGGGAATAAATACGATCAAAAATACAGCAATGGATCCCCTGATAAACAGGCTGGCTATGGCGATCGTCAGGGAACACCCCGTCTAGGTAGAGGAATCGGCAAACCCAAACTAACTCAAGGCGGCGATCGAGATTTTTCTGGTTATGCCAAGCCATCTCCTGCCCTCTCCGCAAAATCTGCCTCAAAATCTACCCCAAAAACTGGGAAGTTTGTCCCAATTCAGGAACCTGACGACTATCAAGATACTTACACAGATACTTTTCAAGATAGCTATCAAGAAGTTGATCAATCCGTAGCTCTCAAAATTCCTCCAGTCAACAATCTTGATGATTACTCTGATGATTTTTTGGGGGAAGAACTCGACCCGGCAACACCCTTGGATTATCTAGGTACTACTGGAGAAGATTTTGTAATAGATCAAGAAGATCAAGATGAGTTTGATTCTCCTAATTCTCTTGATGGAGGAAAGCCGAAAAGAGCGATCGAGGATGTTGGTTATCCAGCCCCTCCAGAAATCTTTGGGGAATTTGATCGGAACGATCGCCAAAGACGGCAGGAATCTCGACCACAAGACTCTAGCCGGCAAGATTTTAGACAACCACACTCTAGAAGAAAAGACTCTAGACAAGAAGGCAATTCTTGGGCATCCCCCCACCGGGAAACTTCTAAGTTCGATCGAGGCGATCGAGGTGATTACGATCGGTTTGAGCCAGAGCCAGAGGTTGAAGAGGAAATGGACTTAATCTATGGTCGCCATCCCGTGATTGCTGCCCTAGAAAATCAACGCCAGCTAAATCGTATCTGGGTTGTCCCCCAACTCCGCCACGATCCCCGCTTCTACTCCTTATTGCAACAAGCCAAAGCCGAAGGAGCCGTGGTTAATGAAGTTGATCCCCGCCGTCTGAGCCAAATTACTGACGGAGCCAACCATCAAGGCATCGCTGCTCAAGTTGCTGCCTACGACTATGTAGAACTAGAGGATCTCATTGCCAAAGCCAAAGCTGCCAGCCCTGATCCCCTCTTGTTAATTGCAGAAGGCATCACTGATCCCCACAATCTTGGCTCCATGATCCGTACCGCCGAAGCCCTCGGAGTCCAAGGGGTGATCATTCCCCAACGCCGAGCCGTAGGGATTACTGCCGCAGTCCGCAAGGTTGCCGCCGGAGCCTTGGAATTTTTGCCTGTAGCGAGGGTGGTGAATCTCAACCGAGCCTTAGCCCAACTTAAGGAGGCTGGATTTTGGATCTACGGAACTACAGCAGATTCCGGTAAAGTCATCCACACCGTTAAGTTCACAGGTGCAGTAGCCTTGGTTATCGGTTCCGAAGGCAAGGGCTTAAATGTCCTCACGCAGGAGCATTGTGATGAGGTGGTCTCAATTCCTTTGGCGGGGAAGACTCCTAGCCTCAATGCTGGGGTAGCGGCGGCTCTAGTTCTCTACGAAACCTGCCGTCAACGTTGGGATAAACTCATTCATATGTAACTTCATCCCTAGACAATCCCTAGGCCATGTTTAGATAACTTACAGAGATCCTTTGGTAATCTGAAGGATAATCTGTAGAGAAACATCTAGGGAGAATTTCTGGGCGATCGTTTTGGAAAAATTAGCATTGTGTAGTATAAAAGTTGTGAGCTAGGCAAGGCTTAAATTTAGCTCCAAAAACTAGCTCTGAAAATCAACTTTGTAGACTAACTCTCAAATTAATCCCCAAGTCAATTCTCAAATTAACTCACTAGTGTCGGTAAATAGGCAAAAAACAATGAAAGAACTCTGGATTAAGATTCTCCAATTGGTAGGTAAGGCTTTCTGGGTAGAAATCATCACTGAAAATCCTAAATGCACTTACTATTTCGGTCCTTTTTTGAATGAGGCAGAGGCGATCGCTGCCAAGACAGGCTATGTAGAAGATTTAACCAATGAAGGAGCTAGTATCTTCAGTCTCCAAATTAAACGTTGTCAACAGCCCCAAAACCTAACGATCGAAGAAGACTTGGGGGGGGGATTTGACCGGGGAGGAAAGCCGAATCTCCTCGGTCAGAGTCTTTAGATTTTTGGAAAATTTGCGGCTAACCATTGGTCAATGTCCCTCAGCACAACGGGGGCAATTTCCCAAGGAAACAAATGGGCTGTTTGTGGATAACAATGGCTCTGGGATTGGGGTAAATGCTCGGCAGTTTCGAGGCTAGAGGCACTGGTGATATGTCGATCGTCTGCCCCAGCCAACACTAAACAAGGACAAGTCAGGTCTGCCAACTGTGGGAGGCGGTTATAGCCTTGACGGAGGGCTTTGTGTAGAGCTTGATTTGCTTCGGGAGTTGTTTGCAGGTAAGCGGGGACGGCGGCTTTGGCAATCCACTGATAGGACTCTGGGGTATGTTGTTGGATAAGATAGCGGAAGAGCGATCGCTTGCCAAAGGTATCGATATTCCACTGCCAACCCGGAGATACCAGATTAATCAAAGCGGCCATCCCTGTGTATAAATTATCTTGCCAACTAATGGCTGGATGACTACCCCGTGGTCTCGCTGCCGTGGCGACTAAGATTAACCCTTTAACCCGTTGGGGTAACTGCAAAGCCAACTCCAGACCGAGAATCCCCCCCAAAGACCAACCCAAAATCAAGCACTCACCGATCCCCTGTTGATCCAAAAGCTGGGTTAAATCCTCGAGGTGATCAAGCATCTGAAAATTCCCTCCGGGTTTACTCTTGCCGTAGCCCCGGAGGTCTGGGCTAATGGTTTGATAATTTTGTGATAAATGATCGGTAAATACATCCATGGCTTGGCTATTGCCGGGATGTCCATGGAGACAAAGAATGGGAGTTCCCTGACCCCGTATTTGTATATGAAGACTATTAACCATCTGTGTATGAAGATTACTCACCTTAAAGTTATTAGTTTAGAGCCTTTATTTATAATTTATGATTGAGTCGTAAGAACCGACAATGCGCTCATTCTAACAACCCATAAACTATGCATAAACCAGTAGATAAACCATTAGATATCAATGCGATCGCAGCCCCTTGGCTAGTAGAAGAATTAAACCCTAACGCCATGGCAGCGGTAAGTGGGGGAGCCATTCTCCGCCGGAAAGCTCTGAACCGTTGGACATTCCAATTTCAGAGAAACATTCTCAACCTAACGAATATCAGAGTTCGAGTCACAAGCCTACTAACTGATGTCACCAATCGTCAGGCTAATCTTGATCTGAGTAGTCAGTTTCATGGACAGTTAACTGCTCTAGAAGGAAATAGACAACTAGCAGATGAGCTTTATCGGGCTGTGGGACTACCTGTTCCAAATTAAAGCCTAATTAATTCTCTAATTAATCCCTAGTTAATCCCTAGTTAATCCCTAATTAGATAATTTCAGGATGCTTGATTAGCGATTACAAACAGCAAAAAATACCAAAGCAAATAACTAAGTAAAGGAATAATCGTTGTGAGCGAACAAGAAAATTACCGTAACCTCAGCCCCCGCAACCCAGAGTGTATGACCGAATTAACTGAAGGTGAGATGGCGGCTATATCAGGAGGAGTGGTGCTAAGGAGGTTAACTCTAAATCGTTGGTTACTGAAATTTCGGACGAATACGCTAAATTTAGCTACGGTGCAAGCAAGGGTGACGAATGATATTCTGGGGGACTCCGTGAATCGTCAAGCTAGTCTTGATTTGAGTAGTACCTACCACCGCCAATTAACAGAATTACGAGGTAATCGGCGTTTATCCGATCGCTTCTTCCAAGCCCTAGGTCTGCCCACCCCTCTTTAATTTATTTCAGAATTTACCCTAAATTTGGCTATCCCCATAAACGTCTTCGTGGGGAACCCTTTAACTTTTGGTGGGCGTTTTCTAATAGCTGGGGGATGGGTAATTTTTCTGGACAACGGGGCAGACAATCGCCGCACTCGGTGCATCGATCGCCCTTGGCTCCGGGAACCCAAGACCCCGCATTCCCCAACATTCCATAGCGGTATTCCCCGTAGGTGGTCATATCGTAGGCAATTGCTAGATTTCGCAAGCGCAGAATTTCGGGGATGGCAATATTTTCTGGGCAGGGCAGACAGGCATAACACTGACTACATTTATCCGGACCGAGGCTTTGGTGCAAATGGGTTTCTAGGTTTTCAAAAATAGTTATTTCTGCGGAGCTTAAGGGCTGGGTGTAATCACTCGTTAATACGGGAGTCACTTCTGCCGCCGTTGCTGCCCCAAAGCTGAGGGTGGTAATCCGGGGATCATGCAAAAGCCACCGATAGGTTAAATCTAAGGGCTGGTGGGGAGCGCACAACTCTTGTAATTTTACTGGGGGATCGTAGAGTAAGCGCCTTTATCGGCGGGGGAAATAATAAATATTCCTAAATCTTGGGCGTGGGCTAGGTCGATCGCCGGAGCGTGACGTTGAAAGAAATAGTAGTAATGCAGATTCACAAACTCAAACAAATTAGTCTGAATGGTTGCCAAAATAATTTCTAGGGGCGCATGGGTAGAAAAACCCACATGGCGAACTTTCCCGGAGTCTAAGGCGGCTTGCACTGCTGACCAGCTAGCTTTTGTCCAGTCTAGATGTTCCCAAGTATTGATCCCATGAACTGCCAGACAGTCTAGATAATCTACCTGCAAAAGTTCTAGGGATGCGTCAATTTCTCGGCGAATTTTTTCGGGATCGGGGGTAGGTAAAAGTTTAGTGGTGATGTAGAAATTTTCTCTCGGTAAGCCCAGCCCAGAGGCGATCGCCTGCCCCAGATACAATTCACTTTTGCCGTAGCCCCTAGCGGTTTCCAGATGATTCACCCCTTGATTGATCGCTGCCTCGATCGTCTCCCGAAAAATCTCTGCAGATTCCAGACAGCGCATCGTCCCACAGGAAAACACGGACAAATTTAAGTTAGTTTTCCCAAAGCGCCGATAAAGCATAAAACCTATTTCCCAAAACACCAATAAAAATATTCTTAGGGGTGCAAGGCTTTGCGCCCTCTTCCTATCCCAATTATGCTCTCTTCATATACTGCCTATTGCGCCGCCAAAATTTCGCCCCTAGAGATAATGTTAGAATGCACCAGTAGCTAATTTTTGATCTTCCCTATGTCTCTTAATCAACGCATTCAGCAATTTTATGATAATTCCTCTGGCTTATGGGAAAAAATTTGGGGAGAACATCTCCACCACGGCTACTACGGGGCTACCGGACGAGAACGCAAGGAACGTCGCCAAGCCCAGATAGACCTGATCGAGGAGTTACTCGCTTGGGGGGGAGTGGCGCAACCGGAAAAAATTCTGGATGTGGGGTGCGGGATCGGGGGCAGTTCCCTCTATTTGGCAGAAAAATATCATGCTCAAGTAACGGGTATCACCCTTAGTCCTGTGCAGGCGAACCGGGCAAAAGTTCGGGCAGCAAGTCAAGGATTGGTCGATCGCACCAACTTTTTAGTCGCCGATGCGTTAGCTATGCCCTTTGCTGACCAGAGCTTTGATTTGGTGTGGTCTCTGGAGAGTGCCGAACATTTTCCTGATAAAAAACAATTTCTCCAAGAAGCTTACCGAGTCCTGAAACCGGGGGGATTGCTCCTGCTGGCTACGTGGTGTCATCGCCCCCCAACCCCAGCCACCGGAGAATTAACTCCCCAAGAGCAAAAACATTTAGCCGAAATTTACCGAGTTTACTGCCTGCCTCCCGTAGTTTCGATCGCTGATTATGAAACCCTTGCCCAGAGGGTTAACTTTCAGCAGATTCGCACGGCGGATTGGTCTAGCTCCGTAGCTCCGTTTTGGGATGCAGTAATTGCTTCAGCATTTTCTTGGGAAGCCCTAACTGGACTCCTGCAAAGTAACTGGGAGACGATCGAGGGAGCTTTAGTCTTACCTTTAATGCGGAGTGGTTATCAACGGAGCCTAATTCGCTACGGCTTATTGTGTGGTACAAAGAATAATTAGTTACTAAGTTTAGCTACAAGTTTTAGTTAAAAAATTTCACCATAAATTAATTGAAAGTCAATTATTAAAAAAGTTATTTATTCATGAGCCAAGTTAATATCTCGGATAATTTCGCTAGTAAATTTGGTAACTTCTTCATTTCTTTTTGGCGATTTTCCCGCCCCCATACCGTAATTGGTACAACCTTAAGTGTATTAGCTTTATTTTTAATTTCTCTGCCTGGATATCTACACGACGATCTCAATACCTTCTTGTCAATACAGCAATACTTTGGAGAAACCTGGACAGGAAACTGGAGTTTATATACTAATCAAATTTTGGGAACTTGGCTAGCTTGCCTTGCTGGAAATATTTATATTGTTGGTTTAAATCAATTGGAAGATATTGAAATTGATAAAATTAATAAGCCAAACTTACCCCTAGCTTCTGGAGATTTTTCTGTGCCAACGGGAAGAATCATTGTTATAATTTGTGGGATTTTGGCTTTAGTTTTAGCTTTAATTCTTGGAAAATTTTTGTTATTAATGGTGGCAACTAGTTTATTAATCGGTACTTGCTATTCTTTGCCCCCTTTAAGATTAAAAAGATTACCTTTATTTGCAGCTTTGTGCATTCTCACCGTCCGGGGTTTAGTCATTAACCTCGGCTTATTTTTTCACTTTCAAGATACTTTATTTCCTCGAAATAATTGGCAAGTGCCTACAACGGTTTGGGCAATTACTTGGTTTATTTTGGTGTTTACGATCGCCATCGCCCTAGGTAAAGATATTCCCGATCTAGAAGGAGATAAGCAATATAATATTAGTACCTTCACGATTAAGCTCGGTAAACAAGCGGTATTTAATCTCTGTCGGGGAATTTTGACCGTGGCTTACCTAGGCATGATCGGGGCGGGTTGGCTGTGGCTACCGCAGGTAAATCTTCCTTTTTTAACCATCAGTCATAGTGTGGCTCTAGGGTTACTCTGGTGGCAGGGATGGAATGTGGATTTAGAAAGCCAAGAAGCGATCGCCCGATTTTATCAGTTTATTTGGAAGCTATTTTTTATGGAATACTTAATATTTCCCCTTGCCTGTTTATGGCTGTAATTAACATTATTTAACGGAAAGAGTGATATTTATGAAGAGGATTTTTAGATTTACCGAGCGGTGCAATGTCTTGTACTCTCACCTAGAGATAGCCTAGGATACGGCTTTAGTTTCCCGACCAGAAGGAAAATTGGACTAAATGCTCGCAAAATAATTAATTTTGGGTTGACAAAACCCAGAGCATTTCTGCTAATATATTTAATGTTGATTCAAAATTATTGACTCAACCCCCTGAGATTAATGGGGCGTCGCCAAGTGGTAAGGCAGCGGGTTTTGGTCTCGCCATTCCTAGGTTCGAATCCTAGCGCCCCAGTTAAAAGCTTATTAGGAAAGTTCCTGAAAAATTCACCCAAGATCAATTAGAGATTTTTGGGTCTAGTTTTATGGCTATGCTCAGCAAGTTTTTCTTAAAGCACAGGTGAAGATCTTTGACGATTAAATTTTGTGATAGCTTTATAAAGAGATGTATTGAATTTTACAAAAAACAAGATAAATCCTCAGCTTAAGGGAAAATTAAAGTATAGCCAAGTAGATAATTTTTGAAGGCAGATTTCTTTAAGCAAAGGTGCTTGTAGCCTAGATTAGGGAATTTAGAGAGTCAGGAAAGTTGTTTAGATATTGTCTAGTTTGGGGTTTGGATGGTAACTAGCTAAAAATTTGACCAGAATTTGGAGGTGCGAGATGTATGACTATGATCTCCTTGAACAATATTTATCGGGTAAAAGAGACTTTGGGAGTGTTGACCTGGCGCAAATTAATCTGCCGGGAGTAAATCTTGCCGAGATTTTATTAACGGGAGCGAACTTAACCAAGGCATCCCTGCCAGCAGCGTACCTAGTTTCTGCGAATTTCAGTAGAGCAAATCTGACGGCGATCGATCTAACTCAAGCCTTTCTCCAGAGAGCTAATTTTAGTTTTGCGAAGCTCTGCCATGGCAACTTGATGGGGGTGGATTTGAATAAGGCTAATCTCCACGGGGCGAGTTTGGTGAAGACAAATTTGCGGGGAGCAAAGCTGAGTGGGGCAAATTTAGCCGGGGTGACTTTACGGGAAGCTAATCTCGAAGGGGTGAACTTGAGTGGGGCGGATCTGCGGGGAATTAATCTGCGGGGAGCTAATCTGCGGGGAGTCAACCTCAGTTGGGCAAACCTGAGCGGAGCCAGATTAAGCGGAGCTAATTTCCAAGGAGCGACCTTGAACGGGGTGAAACTCCGGGGGGCTTATCTCAATAGCGCAGATCTACGTCAGGCGGATCTGGCGGGGGTCAACCTGAGTGAGGCGAAATTAAACGGGGCAAACTTAATGGGGGCAGATTTGACTGCGGCAAATTTGAGTAATGCTCATCTCCGGCTGGCGGTTTTAACTTCAGCCCAGTTACAAGCGGCGGACTTGCGAGGGGCAGATTTCTGGGATACCCAGTTTACGGGAGTGAATTTGGCTCGATCGATCTACAACGAAGCTACCCAGTTTCCCCACGGCTTAGACCCCAATGAGTTTGGAGCGTACCAAGACAGCGAGGAATTGCGTTCTATTCCTGCCTAGGTCGCTGAAATAAATACTAAATAAATACTAAATAAATAATCGTATCCATAAAAATCTTAAGAAAATATAAAAATTATGGGGTTAGCAGAACCCAAGGAAGGTTAAAGCTATGGGTGGAAGATATCAACACTATCAAGTTCAGGAATTTCTGCCCCTTGATGGGAGTACCTGTGATCGATTGCCGGAGGGACAACAGGAGTGCTGGCAAAATCTGGTGAATGAACTAAATGCCCGGCTCCAGACGAAAACAGTGGAACTGCAACAGGTGGTGAGCGATCGCCAAGCCCTAGAAACCCAATGTGAACAACTCCAAGAGCAGGTAGAAGAAACCTCCGCCCAAATTCAGGCTCTGACGGAAGCGGCGGCGGCTCAAGCCCGCCAATTTAGTGAAACCCTGAAGCAGTTACGCCAAAACCAAGCTCAAATTGTCCAAACCGAAAAGATGTCCAGCTTGGGATTACTAGTCGCCGGAGTTGCCCACGAGATTAATAACCCGGTGAATTTTATCTACGGGAATCTGACCCATGTGGAGAACTATGTCCAGTATTTAATGGATTTAGTCGGACTTTATCGTCAGCATTATCCCCATCCAGTCCCAGAAGTTGCCAATAACAGTGATGAAGAAGAGTTGGAGTTTCTTTTAGAAGATTTACCAAAGATTTTAAGTTCTATGAAATTAGGAGCCGATCGGATTCAAAAAATTGTGCTGTCTCTGCGGAATTTCTCTCGGATGGATGAGGCTGGAGCCAAGGAAGTAGATATCCATGAGGGGATTGATAGTACCCTGATGATTCTTCAGAGCCAACTTAAAGCTAAAGGTAATCATCAAGAAATTCACATTGTCAAAGATTATGGTCAACTGCCGATGGTGGAGTGTTTGGCGGGACAGATTAATCAAGTGTTTATGAATTTATTAACTAATTCGATCGATGCGCTGACCACCAGAAGAAATTCCCCTGATATTTCCCAACCCGCAACTTTTCAGCTAGTTTCTAGTCCAGTGGTGAATCCAGAAATTACCCCCCAAAACGCACCACCGACCATCACCATTCAAACTCAAATGCTCGATCGAGAATGGCTGTTGATCCGGATTGCCGATAATGGGGTGGGTATTCCTGAAAGTGCTAGACCAGTTCTATTTGACCCCTTCTTTACCACAAAACCTGTTGGCAAAGGCACAGGCTTAGGTTTGTCTATTAGCTATCAAATCATTGCCAAGCGCCATCAAGGAGTATTAGATTGGAGTTCTACCCTAGGAGAAGGCACGGAGTTTTTGATCAAGCTCCCCCTCAAATTCTCTTCAGGGAATGGTCTCAATACTTGAGCTACCGGATTCTTAACACCTAATGTCTAAGTGATTTTTTCCATGCTAATTTTTTCCATGCTAATCAAGCGTAATCGAACTTCCTCTGACCAGACGAACAAAACTAGTAAAGCCAACAACACAGGACTCAGGCAACCTCAGATTTTAGATTCTCAGGAAGATAGGGGGGAGGGGGGTAAGAACTAATCTTTTCAAGGGCTGGATTAAATTCAAAGGCTGGAAGGGCAGGGCTAAATTATTTACTAGGTTATTTGTCACTTCGATCGCTTCTTTGTTGATTACTGTTACTTCGGTTCCTAGTAATTTTTTGGGAAATAGTTTTCTGGGCAATAACTTCTTTGGGAAATCCGTAAGCGCAGCAACATCACCCCGGATCGCCACACCACCAAGGATCGATCGCACCATAGCCTGTGACTTACTAATTGCTGGGGGCGGATTAGCGGGGGCAGCCGCCGCCTACGAAAGTTTATTGGCGGGCAAGACGGTGTGCCTCACAGAAATTACCGACTGGATCGGCGGACAAATTTCCGCTCAGGGAACCTCGGCTCTGGATGAACGGACAACCCAACGGGAGCAGCGTTTTTTCCCTAGGGGCTATCTAAAGTTTCGCGATCGTATCCTCAAGTTTTACGACAAACCAAATCCCGGCGGTTGTTGGGTCAGCACTTCCTGTTTTCTGCCCGGTGATGGTCATCAAGTTTTGACAGAAATTATTAACGAAGCTGCTCAACAGGGAAACGGCACTCTCCACTGGCTCCCAAATACGGTAATTAAGGATCTCAGCATCAACCAACAGGGCAATTTCATCACCTCGGTGGTGGGGATTCAACACCGCCCCGTTCCCGGTGGCTTCCCCTGAATACCAAACCCCTATCGCAAACGATCGAAGATAGCTTCAGTTACGAAAATTCCGATCAGTTCACAAAAACGATTATTTTATTTGTCCCCAACCAACCAGACAGAGAAGGTCCAGAACAAAACCTCGAACAAACTGGTCTGCCCAACTGGTATGTGGTGGATGCGACGGAAACCGGGGAATTAGTTGCCCTGACGGATGTGCCCTATCGCTTGGGGATTGACCCTCGATCGTGGGAAGAACCCTCCTCGCCCCTAGATACCAGTTTCTCCTACTGCACCCAAGGCTTTACCTACACCTTTGCCATGGAAGCTACGGATACCCCCCAAGATAATCCAATTCCCAGTTTTTACGATCGCTATGCCCCCTACTACAGCTACGAAGCAGAGCGCTTTGCCGACTTTGGCTTATTGTTTACCTACCGGCGGATTTGGCATCCCGGTTGGCGCACGGCTCCCGTGGTCAGATTTGGGGTTTTTGGCTACACCGCCGTTCAGCCCGGCGATATTTCCATGCAAAACTGGACATGGGGCAATGACTACCGCCCCGGCACCGCCGCCGATAACTTAGTCTACAGCCGTGACCAACTGGCAGGGATGGGACAACTCCAACCCGGCGGCTGGATGGGCGGACTCCGTACGGAAACCCTCTTCCACGGCGAACTATCTTCCCTTGGTTTCTTCCACTGGCTAGTTTCGGGAACTACCGATTCTCAACTGGGGGAGGGCATAAAAACTCCAAACCCCAATAATCGCCTCTTAGCTGGTTTAGATTCGCCCATGGGCACTGTCCACGGTCTATCTAAATATCCCTACCTGCGGGAAGGTCGGAGAATTATTGGTCGTCCCAGTTGGGGCTATGATCAAGGCTTTGCGGTGACAGAAATCGATATTTCCCGCCGTACCTACGAAGATGAAGTTTATCGCCAGTCCCTTGATGAGCAAACTCAGAGAACCTTGGGAGTTGCCTTGGGGGGTTGGGAACTTTTGGATAGATTAATTGGGCCGGGAGTGCCAGAGGAAATTCGGGGACGGGATCGATCGAGCATCTTCCCTGATGCCGTGGGCATTGGACACTATAATATCGATTTTCACCCTTGTATGGTTCTTAGCCCCCCAGAAACTCCCGGTAACTACGAATTTCCCGGTAAGCGCCAAGGGGAAAGTCAAACCTATCCTTTCCAAATTCCCCTGAGAGCCATGATTCCCCAAAAGTTAGATAATTTTCTGGTGGGTGGGAAGAGCATTGCCACTAGTCAGATTGCGGCAGCGGCCTATCGAGTCCACAGTTTTGAATGGTCGGTGGGGGCGGCGACGGCGGCGACGGTGGATTTTGCCCTCAAAAAAGGCGTAATGCCTTACCAGTTGGTTGATGATCTGCCCCAAGGGGAACCCCTGCTGGCAGAGTTGCAGCAAATTCTCAATCAACAGGGAAATTACACGGCGTTTCCCGATACTTCTATCCTTAATGAATCTTGGGATGGTTGGCGCTAAAGGCTGACAAACTTATGAATAATTGACCAATAATAGGCTCTTGATTATGGAGATTATGGTGCAGGAAGACAATAGGAAAATCATCAAAAAAATTGCACATCCGATGGTACGGCAGTTAAAATCTCTCCGGCTTCATCAGGCAGATTTACAGCAATGTTTCGCAATCCTCAGTCACTTTCAAAATTTTCAGGAGCTTCAAAATACTCAAGGTTTACTGGAGCTTAATAAAGCATTAGGGTTTACTAGTTTGTCTTTATATTTCAAGATATTTACTCCTAGTAAAGCCCGGATTATGTTAGATAAAACTAAGGTGTTCCGTGATCAACCAGAGTTTAATTCTAGTTTTAACCATTTTCAAAATATTAGAAATAAATATCTGCTCAATGATGAAAATACCCAAACCAAATCTTTAGTGGGTTTACTCTTAGATCAAGAAAGTCAACCCGTGGCGGTAATATCCTCCGCAGAAGTAGGAATTATATTAGACGATCGAGAAATCCAAAGATTAAGAGAACTGGTAGAATTTACCCTAGGCTATCTCTCCCAAAAATCCGCCGATATTGAATCACAACTCCTCGCAATTTATCAAACTTGGTCAATCCCAGAACTAATTAATATTCCTGATATTAGTAATTAAGACACACAAACTTCAAGATGATTTAATTAAATAACTATGCCAGATAACATTTTTGGATTTTGGCAGCTGATCTAGGGATGATTGGGGAGATAGTCTTGGGGAGATTTTAGGAATTAAGAGCCGCCACGACTGATTTTGTCTTTGTTGTTGAATATAGAGATCAAAAGATTGATTTTCTTTGAAATCATGGTGCGGTAATTTTAAGGTAAGATTGTAAGCTCCTTGGAGGTGATAGGTAGGTAACTTTTCCACCACATCGTGACGATCTTCTGCACCTGCACCTTGCTAATCTCGATATCAGGATTTGGTTGGGATAGTTTTTGGCTGAGATGACTATAGGTAGGAGAAATCTGCATAGCGATCGCCTTTTCTACCACCTGATTACTGGGAAATCTCGCACTAATCCCACAGCTAGTCATGCTCCCATTAACCACCAGAAGCATCAACCCCAGCCCTAGAAATTTCCCAAATTTTGTTGTCAATACCGAGCTTAATATTGTCTCAAGTCCAGATTTATAAAATTTCATACTTGTCAATTTTTGTACCCATCTGATAACTAATCCTTTTTCTATAGTAAAATCCAATGGGTGTCTATGGTGTGGCTAAATTAATGGATAAATTAGAAATTAATGGAATTCGTTGTTATGGTTATACAGGTTTTTTCTCAGAAGAGCAGACTCTGGGACAATGGTTTGAGGTTGACCTAGCATTTTGGCTAGACCTATCTGCGGCTGCCCAGAGTGATTGCCTCCAAGACACTTTAGATTATCGGCGAGTCATAGAAACTGTAACAACTATTGTACAGCAGAGTAAATTTGCTTTGATTGAAAAACTAATAGAGACGATCGCTACCAAGATTTTAGAGACCGAACCCATAGATAAAGTTCAAGTCCGGTTAGTTAAAGTTGCGCCGCCAATTCCTGATTTTTCTGGCAGTATTAACTTAGAAATTACAAGAAGTCGCTAATATTAGAAAATTTATTTATGAAATTTAGAATTCTGAGTTTGGATGGCGGCGGTATGTGGGGAATTGTCAGTGCAACTATGCTGGCTTCCCTCGAAAGAGCGATCGGCAAACCCATACAAGAATACTTTGATTTAGTTGCCGGAACTTCCACCGGAGCAATTCTAGCAAGCGGGATTAGTAATGGCAATTCTCCTCAAGAATTAATTAATTTATACGCCGAAAATGGTCTAACTATTTTTCCCTATACTAAATTATTTACTCATAAAAGAATCCCCGTAGCCCTCCGCTATGGCATCCTTGGTCCTAAGCATTCTCCCGATGGTTTAAGCAAAGTTCTCCAAGGTCAATTTGGCAATAAAAAAATATCAGATATTACTCACCCCAAACTATTAATTACTGCCTACGATACCCTCAGTAGAAGTCCTATATTTTTCAAGAATTGGCGGAGTCGGTTTATTGATATGTCCTTGTGGGAAGCCTGCGTTTGTTCGTCTGCTGCTCCGACATTTTTTCCAGCCCACTATTTAACCAGAAAAGAAGGAGGAACCGTTGCTAGGGCTACGAGTAATAGTATTTGTTTTGCTGAAATATTAAATGTTGATCCCTACAATAAAATGCAGGTGGAAATCATTGCGGGACGGGGAGTGGGGCAAAAAAGAGAAGTTAGTAATTTCTTGCAAACAAGACAAGAACAAATGGCTTTTGTGACTCCGCCTTGGTCAGTAGTTCCCGACTCTACTTCTGCCTACAGCCTAACAGTAGAATACTCCCTGATTGATGGCGGTGTTGGTGCAAATAACCCGGCGGCTTGTGCGATCGCTGAAGCCCTTAAACTTGGTCATGCCCTCCAAGATATTTATGTCTTGTCTGTGGGTACGGGTTTATTTACCGAGTCTATTCCTTGGGAGAAAGCTGAACGCTGGGGGATTCTCAACTGGGCTACGACAATTTCTAATGTTTTGATTGATGCTTCTTCAGATATTAATGATTATGTTGCCGAACAAGTTACTTATCGAGATCATTATTTGCGGTTACAATTTAGGCTCGATCGAGATACTTCTGTAGTAATTACAAATCAAATAGATGATGCTAGTGATGGCAATTTGAATAACTTAGTGCGGGTAGCCAACGAGTATATTAATCAACCTTATGTTATTCGTAATATCAAAGACTTCTTGGTAAAGGCAGCCGATAATTAGCTGTTTATTTTATTTGTTTATTTTAATTAAAATTGTATGACTACTTATCCCCAAGCTCGGAAGAAATTTGCTCAACATTGGCTCAAAATGATAAGATTCTCGCAAAAATCATTGCGGCGGCTCAACTCAAATCTAGCGATCGCATCCTCGAAATTGGACCTGGTACAGGCATTCTCACGAGCCAATTAATTCCTCAAGTTGCCGCAGTTTTAGCCGTGGAGCTAGACCGAGATTTGTGTGAATTTCTAGTCAAAAAGTTCCGCAATGCTGATAAATTTTTATTGCTCCAAGGGGATTTTTTAGAGTTGAATATAGACTCCCAACTGGTGGGTTTACCCCAGTTTCAACAGCCCAATAAAGTCGTAGCCAATATTCCCTACAATATTACGGGACCAATTATTGAAAAACTCCTAGGCACGATCGCCCAACCCAACCCCCATCCCTACGAGTCGATCGTTCTCCTTGTCCAAAAGGAAGTAGCCGATCGCCTCTACGCCCGTCCCAGTTCCAGAGCCTTTGGCTCCTTATCCGTGCGGGTTCAGTACCTTGCTGCCTGTGAACTGATTACTCCGGTGCCTGCCAGCGCCTTCTCGCCGCCCCCCAAGGTCGAATCCGCCGTTGTCCGCCTCTATCCCCGTCCCCTAGAAGAAGTTGCCACCAATCCCCAATACCTAGAGACACTCCTGAAGTTGGGCTTTGCTGCCAAACGAAAAATGCTCCGCAACAATCTGCAATCTGTTTGGGAACGGGATCAATTGAGCCAAATTCTGGAACAATTAGAACTAAATCCTCAATGCCGGGCGGAAGACCTCAGTGTCAGCCAATGGGTACGACTCAGTAACCTGCTAGGTGGGAGTTGATTTAATCTGATTGATTTAATTTGCAGGACTTAAGCAAAACAGCGGGATCTCCGCTATTGGTGGATGTAAGGTGGGCTTTGCCCACACTACCCATAAGATCTATGCCTAAGCTCTAATTTGGTTGATTTTAGTTAATTTTGGTTAATATAGTTTTCTTAAACCATGCGTTCCTATTCCCTAGCGGCTCCCGGCAAGATTAATTTACATTTAGAAATTCTCGGCGATCGAGCCGATGGTTATCATGAACTGGCGATGATTCTCCAGAGTATAGAGCTGAGTGATATTGTCACGATCGCTCCTCTGAGTACCGACGCTATCCGCCTCCACTGCAACCATAATCAAGTCCCCCTCAACAAAGATAATCTGGCTTTCAAGGCTGCCGAATTGATGGTGGCAAAATTTCCTGAAGCCTTTGCCCAGTGGGGAGGGGTTGAGATCACGATCGAGAAAAATCTCCCAGTTGCCGCAGGACTAGCAGGGGGATCCAGCAATGGGGCGGCGGTGATCGTGGGCCTAAATCTGCTTTGGGATTTGGGTCTAACGCAACCCCAGTTACAGGAGTTGGGGGCAGTGATTGGTTCTGATGTGCCATTTTGTATTAGCGGCGGCACGGCGATCGCCACCGGCAGAGGCGAAACCCTTGATAGCCTAGTCACTCCCCCAGAAATCTACGTCCTCCTTGCCAAGTATCGGAGTTTAGCCGTATCTACCGCCTGGGCGTACCAAACCTATCGCCACCAATTTAGCCAAACCTATCCCCCCAATCAAGAGGCTCTAGCAGCTCGTAAAACTAAACTATCCGAGACCGCTATTCTTGCTGCCATTGCCCACCAAGACCTCGATCGCCTAGGAAAATCCCTCTACAATGACCTCGAAAAAGTAGTCCTCCCCGCCCACAGCCAAGTTGCCAAGCTCCGGCAAACCCTCGAAGGTTTCCCCAACTCTGGGGTCATGATGTCTGGTTCTGGCCCCACGGTCTTTGCCCTATGTGGCAGCCAACAGCAGGGAGAAGAACTCCAACACAAACTTCAGATTGCCCTTCCGGAGCCTGATCTAGAAATTTGGGTGACAAAATTTAACTCTGGGGGAGTGCGACTAGTAGATATCTAGACTGTAAATATCTAGATTGTGGGCGGGGGCTAGGAATTTAATTTACCCAGAACTGTTGTTAATCTTGCCCCTAGCTGCTCGATCGCCCTCTGTTGGTCAGCATCCTGAAGACTGCCATCGGGCTGAAAAGCATTATAGGCATTGCCGATCGCCCGTTGTTCTGGCAAGACAATCATACTCAAATTCCCCAAAACTGCCCGGAGATGTACCAAGCCCCGCAACCCACCCAAAGCTCCCGGTGAGGCACTCATCAATACTGCCACCTTTCCCGAAAAACAAGCCAAAGGAGCTTCCCCCGGTTGAGGACGAGAAGCCCAGTCGATCGCATTCTTCAGAACTGCCGTCACTGAACCATTGTATTCTGGCGAAGCAATTAAAAATCCCTGATGGGCTATCATCAATTCCTTGAGTTTCTTAGCATTAGCTGGGATTCCTTCCTGAGCTTCGAGGTCTTCATCAAAGAGGGGCAGGGGTAGATCTCGTAAATCCAAATAAGTCACATCGGCTCCGGTCTGGCTCGCACCCTGAGCAGCGATTTGGACAAGTTTTTTGTTGTAGGAATCTTGGCGAGTGCTACCAGCAAAAGCAAGGATAGTCGACTTATAGCTCATGGTATTTCCTGAAGATTAGCGAAGAATTAGAGAACTGTAGATCTAGCGATCCTAAATCATTTTCTAAATTAGATTGCTTCCGGTAGGTGATTCCCCTCGCCTGCGGCGGGTGAAATCATTTAGAACTACCATATTCAATAGATATTAGATTTAATAGATACCCAATTTTGAACTATTTAGAGTCTTAAGGCCAAGTAATTTTTTTTATCTTCCCAATTGCGGAGATTTCTCGTCGTAGTTTCTGGGGGTTGTTTGGGGTGGATGTTGCCGGGGAGTTGGGGTTGCACGCTTTTAGCGGGCAGGAGTTTATTGTCTTTGGTAACTAGATGCCCCACAAACCCGGCTCCGGCGGCGATATCGATCGCACTTGCCACCACATCCCCTTCAACTTTGGCGGTGGAAGTCAGGGTGACTTTGCCCGTCGCCTGAATTTGGGCTTTAATCGTGCCTTGGCTAACAATATTGTTTGCACATACCTCTGCCCCCTCGATCGCCCCAGTGGTGGCAATTTCCAAGTCTCCCTTCACGTCAACATTGCCATAAACCTTGCCATCGACACGCAGACTTCCTTCACTCTTGATAGAGCCACGCACTTCTGTGCCATCGGCTAAATAATTCATAGTATTACTGACGGGCTTGGGGCGATTAAAGAACATCTGGCTGTTTATCCTTGATGATTATTCTCAAATATTATTCTTGAATATTAATTAATTTCTGGAATTCCTCTGGTGCTAATTTCAGATAGCTTTGAGGATCGATCGCTTTTTCACCCTGATAAATACTGTAGTGCAGATGGGGTCCGGTAGACCTGCCACTATTCCCCAAATAACCAATTAATTGCCCTCGCTTGACCCGGGTATCTGGTTTGACAGCAATTCCAGAAAGGTGAGCATAGAGGGTTGTGTAGCCATAGCTGTGATTAATTGTCACCACCAGACCATAGCCGCCATCAAACCCGGCTCCGGTCACGATCCCCGGCGCAGTGGCATAGACAGGACTGGCGTAGGCATCCACAAAGTCTACTCCATTATGCACCTCCGTCCCATAGCCAAAGGGGTTTGTCCGGTTGCCAAAGAGCGAGGTAATAATTAAATCATCTCCCTGCATGGGCATTCCTTGGGGAATTACTTCTTCTTTATTTAATGTGGCTTCGAGGGAAGGATTTAGGTCGCGGATTTGATTCCAGAGAGAATTGAGGCGACTTTGAGTACTCTGCATGAGGCGATCGGGTTCTATAGCTCCACCCTGTCCCTTTGGAGAATAGGGAGTTGGGAGTTGCGAGAGAGAATTGGGTAGTTTGATATTTTCAGAATCCTCAACATTTTCAGAATCCTCAACATTTTCAGAACTACTAGGCTTGAAGTTCGGCGTAGAATTAGCCTTGGGAAGTCCCGCCCGTTCCCGGAGGCGATCGATCTCCTGTTGGAGTTGTTCCTGCTCGATTTGCAGTTGTTGCTGGCGTTGTTGTAGAGCTACCCTTTCTTCTAAGTATTGAGCCTTTCTTTGTTGTTCTGCAAACCAAGTACTACCCGCCCAAGCAAAGGGAATTGAGAGTACACCCAAGACACAACCTAGTCTAATCAGGAAGAGTCGGGGGCTCATATGTAAAACAAAAGGTGACTTACCAGTACAAGTAAAAAATATGGTGTATTTAGCAGGAAGACGGCGATGATTCATGATTAATTTACTTAGAAAATTACTCAACTACCATCCCAGAATTTGCTTGATATAGGATTGCATAGTTTTTTAACAACTATTGACACTACATGATCCCCACTAGTTTAGTCAAGATTATCCCCAGCGGATCTTTTCCCTACCAAAAGATATTAATTATTTTTTGGTAAAGAATTTTAATGGCAATTTTTATTCCTGATCCTAAAACCTTGAAAACCATATTGAGCAGGTAGCTAACAGATATCAATTCCTTGTATAGTGCTAGAGTATAGTGCTAGACAGATTAATTAGGACAAGACCAGATACGTTGGCTGAGCGAAGTCGTAGCCGAATTCGTCCTAACTTTTATGGCAACGACCATACATTCAAATATAGCGATCCTAAATCATTAGACCTCTTGCGTGAATAAGGAAAAAGCCCCTGATCCCCCAGCCCCTTTTCCCTAGGGAGAAGGGGAGTAAGAGGAAAGTCCCTCTCCCCAGGGAGAGAGGGATTTAGGGTGAGGGTCATGATTCACGCAAGAGGTCTATTGTCTAAATTAGATTGCTTCTGGATAGGTTATGCCACCCGCCGCCGGCGGGTGAAATCATTTAGGACTGCTATATCTTAAAAATTTATGAATTTGGGGGGATGCAGCGATCCTAATCCCTTGCTAAGTTTAGATTGCCTTTGGTCGGCGATTCAACCACCCCCGCCAGCAAAATCATCTAGGACTGCGAGGAAGTTGGGGTATAGTTGGGAAATTATTGATCGGATAAAGTTAGTTGTACCCTAGAAATCATGTTGACTATTGGACTAATTAGTGGGACTTCGGTGGATGGGATTGATGCTGCCCTGGTGGAGGTTTCTGGGGGCGAGGCAGACCTGAGTATCGAGCTAGTAGCGGCGGAAACTTTTAGTTATCCAGAGGAATTGCGGCAGGAGATTTTGGCGGTAATTGCGGGGAAGGCGTTAACTATGGCGGAGTTTGCTGCCCTTGATGACGGGATTGCCCGTGCCTTTGCCCAGGCTGCTCAAGAAATTCAACGTTCTCACCCCCCAGCCGAGCTAATTGGTTCCCACGGACAAACCGTCTACCATCTGCCGCCAGCCCAAGAATCCGCTCGACAATCAACCCCACAATCAACCCCACAATCAACCCCACAATCGGGGCAACATCCAGCCCAACAAATAGGCTATACTCTCCAACTGGGGCGGGGGGGCTTTTAATTGCTGAATTTGACGAGAATTACCACGGTAAATAACTTCCGGGTGGCAGACATGGCGGC
>JAAUUE010000132.1 GCA_012031635.1 Coleofasciculaceae cyanobacterium SM2_1_6
CCCAGCCCCTTCTCCCTAGGGAGAAGGAGAGTAAGAGGAAAGTCCCTCTCCCTAGGGAGAGGGATTAGGGTGAGGGTCATGATTCACGCAGGAGGTCTATTTTCTAAATTAGATTGCTGCGGGGAGATTATTGCACCCGCCGGCGCAGGGTGACAATCCTTTAGGACTGCTATATTATTTTGGTAGATGATCTTTGCCCTAATCTTGTCAGATATTTTCTCAGGATTCGCTCAAGTGGAAGATGCGTTGGTTAAAGGAATTTGGATCACAAACTCTGTTCCTTCTCCCGGTTGGGAAATGCACTCCAAAGTCCCATGATGGCGATCGACCACAATTTGATAACTAATGGCTAGCCCCATGCCTGTACCCTTGCCCACACTCTTGGTGGTAAAGAAGGGATCAAAAATGCGCTGGCGGATTTTTTCGGGGATCCCTGTACCATTGTCCTTGATGCTAATTTTCACTTGACTGGAAGCTACCACCTCGGTGGCAATATAAATGGTATTGGGGCGGGCTTGTCTTTCTTCCTTGGTGCGCTTTTGGTCTGCCTCTTCCATGGCATCAAGGGCATTGCTGATGATATTCATAAATACTTGGTTGAGCTGCCCGGCATAGCAGTCTACTAAGGGGAGTTGTCCATAGTTTTTGGCAATTATCACCTCTGGTCGATCGCTAGTGGCTTTGATCCGGCTTTGGAGGATCATCAAAGTACTTTCTAGACCTTCGTGAATATCCACATCTTTCATTTCTGCCTCATCCATCCGGGAGAAGTTGCGGAGGGAGGCTACGATCGATTTGATACGATTGGCTCCCATTTTCATCGAGTTAATCATCTTTGGTAAATCTTCCATCAAAAACTCAAGGTCGATCTCCTCCTCTTCCTCTGCAATTTCCTTTGCTGGTTGGGGATAAAATTGCTGATACAACTCCAAAAGGTGCAACAAATTATCTGTATATTCATTGACATGGGAAAGATTGCCGTAGATAAAATTCACTGGGTTATTAATCTCGTGGGCAACTCCCGCCACCAACTGCCCCAGGCTCGACATTTTTTCGGTTTGGATCATCCGGGCTTGAGTGCTTCCCAGTTCTTGGAGAGCCCGCTCTAGCTCCTGTGCCTGATGTTCGGCTCGAAAAGTCGCCGCCTGACTCTGGGCATAGAGTTCACCTTGGTTGATGGCAATTACCAATTGATCACGGACAGCCGCCATCAGCTCCAAATCACTCTCACTCCACTGCCGGAACTCTTGGACTTGGAACACCGAGAAAAAGCCGATTTTGCCCGACTGGGTTTTGATGGGCAGAGAAACCACCGATCGCAACCCTTGGGCTTGGATATTGGCTCGTAGCTCCTCATCCTCTACTGTGCTGGTATCTGAGAGCAAAATCATTTCCTGCGCCTGGAGCTTTCTGACGACCACATCCTCTGGGGCTACGGGATAAATCCCAATCATGCTGGGCAGATCATCTTTTTTGGCTTCCTTGTAAATGTGCCAACTGGAAGGTTTAGAACTATACCAAGAAGACACACACATATCTACTTCTAATCGGCTAAAAACTTCTTCTACCGCAGTTTGCAAGATTTTGTCTAGATCTAGGGAATTGCGAATCTGCGTGCCGATCTGACTAATCAAGGCTTCCTGGTGCATTCGTTCCCGGAGCTTTGTTTCTGCCTGTTTGCGATCGTTAATATCTTCAATCACCCCCACAAAATACTTGACATTTTCCTGCTCATCCCGGACTAGAGACACCGAAATATTTGCCCAAAACACATCCCCAGTGGCTCTAATAAATCTTTTCTCTAGGGAATAACTACTAATATTTCCCTGAACTAATTCTTCCCGGTAGTGTACATTTATGCCCAGATCATCTTCATAGGTAATGTCACTTACTCGCTTCCGTAAGATTTGTGTCTTGGGATAGTCCAACATCTTGCAGAGACCTTCATTGACATCTATAAACTGCCACTCGATGTCCGCCACCACAATCCCCACTGCCGCTTGCTCAAAAATGCCCCGGAACAACGCCTCTTGCTGCCGGAGGGCGTTTTCAATTTCCTTTTGGGTAGAAATATCTGTACTAATACCAGCGATGGCGATCGTCTCGCCGTTGCTTTCACGGATGGGAAAAGCCCGGAGGAGGGCATGAAATACTTTGCCAGTTTTTTGTTTATGGACTACTTCTCCTGTCCAAGGATAGCCCTTGAGGACAGTCTGGACTACTTCTGCGGCAACTGCTGGATTGGCAAACGCTGCCGCCATTCCCCCTGAGGTTACAAATTCTGCTGGGGTAGCGTAGCCGTAAAGTTCGTTAAAGGCTTGATTTTGATAGATATGATTTCCCGCCGTATCAGAGATTCCCACCGCATCACTAGAGCTTTCTACCACCTGCCGGAATCGCTGGAGTTCTAGCTCTGATCGTTTCTGCTCGGTAATATTTACAGAGACACCCACGGCTCCAAGGATTTTTCCGGCTCCGTCAAACACTGGGGCATAGCGACTCTCAAACCAGAGATTGCCAAGCTGGACACGATGATTGCTAATTTCTTCTCCGGCTAAAGCTCGATCGATATTTTCTAATAAATCCGGCAAATCTTTGTAAACTTCATAAATAGTCATCCCCACGACTTGATCAGGCTGTAATCCCAAAGAGGCTAGACCCTTACCCTTAGAGAAGGTAAAGACTCCTTGGGCATCCATGGCAAACAAAATTAGGGGAGCAGATTGGAATACAGCCTCTAAATTGATCGCCGCTACCCGCAACTCCTCCTCTGCTTGCATCTGGGCAGTAATGTCAGTACTTACACCATCCCAGATAATGGAACCGTCTGGTTGTAATTCTGGGCGGGAAGAACTACGGAGCCACTTGATTTTATGGGAAGGAGTGAAAATTCGATACACTTGCTCCCAAGGTTGCAGATTTTGAGCCGACTTAAAAATTGATGTATTGACAAGCTCGGAGTCTTCGGGGTGAATACAGGCAAAAATCAGGCTCGCATCTTGTTGAATTGCCTCTGGAGCTAGTTCGTACAGTTCTTGAGAAAAGGGGCTGACGTAGAGGAAGGAAAAAACCTGATCCCGATCGAGGCGGAACTGGTAGATCATCCCCGGCAGGTTAGCTGCCAGCTTTTGGAACCGAGATTCACTTGCCCGCAGTGCCGATTCGACTTCTTGGCGCTGTTTGATTTCGTCTTGGAGTTGAGTAATAGTGGTTTCTAGTTCAGTAGTCCGGGCTTTGACCTTGGCTTCCAGATTTTGATTGGCTTTCTGGAGGGCAGTTTCTAGTTCATGGCGATCGGTCACATCAAAAATAACTCCATTAAATACCAAAGTCCCTTCCTCGTCTCTAGTGGGAATCGAAGAACCTTGCCACCAGCGAATTTCTCCATCAGGCTTCACAAACCTGCCTTCGTACTGCCAAGGAGTCAAAGTTTCTAGCACTTCCACTGCCGAAGCCATGTAGCTATCTATATCTTCTGGGTGGAGCCTCCCATGAAAAGCATTTATATCTGCCATCACGGCGGCGGCGGTAACTCCGGCAATTTCATAGACACGATCGCTCATATAATCAATAGTCCACACTCCATTACGGAGAGAAAATCGATAAATGACTCCGGGCATGGTTGCCGCAGTATTCCGCAGGAGGGCTTCGGATTTTTTTAGTTCTGTAATCTCGGTTTCTAGACAAGATATCTGCTGTTGGAGGGTGGCGACGATCGGGGAGTCTGGAGAGTTAGGCATAAAGTTATCTAACCTTGGAGAGTTACTGAAATCAAGCGCAACATTAATTAACTTTGGCATCAATTTTGGGTTGCCATTGCTCTAAGTGGTAGGCACTATCCCAGAAGATCCACTCAAGGCGGGTAGAAGTAATAAAAGCAGTTTGCATTAAATCCCTGATGTGGGCAGTAGTGTGGGCGGCAACTTGGTCAGTGATGGCGATCGCCTTATCCACCACAAGACCAAATTCCTCTCCAGCGTAGGTATCGATCCATTTTTGGTAAGAGTTATGGCGAGGAGAATTCTGGAGAGAATTCTGATAAATATGACTTCCTACCTCACGATAAATCCAAAAACAGGGAAGAACAGCAGCGATCGCCTCTTCATAACTACGTAAGGAAGCAGTAGCCAGCAGATAATTAGTATAACTAAAACATCCCGGTGCATACTCTACATCTAGTTGGGTATTGTAGACCCGGAAGTAATACTCATGGAGTCCCCGTTCGGCAATGATGGCTCCCTCAGCAAAATGCAGGAATTCCACAACCAAATCTACCGCCGAAGATTTCGCACTAATCAAAGCCAGAGCCTTTGCAAAATCCACCAAGTACAAAGCATCTTGTTTGAGATAAAACTGAAACTGCTCCGGGGGCAGGGTTCCTTGGGCTAGTTGCTGGTTGAAGGGATGGTTGAGAATTGCCTGATAAATGGGGCTAATGGTTTTCCACAGTCCAGCAGTAAAAGTCATAATTACCTAAAATTTTATTCTTAGGATTATCATAACCAAAAATATCTCCCAATCCCATTTTGATCCTATCTTGATGGATCTCGATCGACAATCTAACTACGCATAATCACGCAAATCATGGATAGAGATTATTAGTTAATGATGATTGAGGAAAAAATACTTCCAAAAACCACTACAGAAAAATGTCCCATCTAGTAGATAGGCTTATAAACTTTTTCAAAATCTCCATAAATATTTCTAGTTAATTCTATATAATTTTGATTAACTAGATGGTAATTTTTCTAATGCTTTAATATCGGTGGATTAAACCCCAAAACCCCCAACTCACTGAAGAATTTAGGGGTCTGGTTTAGATAAGCAGTTGAAACTAAAAAATCAGTAGCTAAATTTAAGGATCATTTCTAGCTAGAGATGCTGGCAAGAAATTTAGACTAGAGATTCTAGAGAAGTCTTTGTATTCAACAATTGTTTAGTCGTTTTAAGCTGAGGATTAGCGGGAGTAGCGTTGTTCTAACCAAACCCGGAGATCATTTTCAGAGCCAAGATAACTAGTAGTGTTGGTGTAGGGGTCGTAGGCTTTCCAGCAGGTTTCCCCGTGGCGATCGACGACTTGCCAAACTCGGATTTCATTCGGGCGGGTCATAAAGTGAATTAAGCTGGCTCCAGCATCCTTGCAAGATTTGACGCATACCTGGGCAAGATTTGCTAATTTCTTTGAGATAGAAACTTCAGTTAATTGCTCAATTTGTTTGCTATGGGAAGCTCCGGTCTGAAAATTTGTGTGATAGACTCGCATATTTTTTGTCCTCCAATTCTATCGGCTGCCAACTGAAATTCACTTGAAGTTAATTCACCTGAATTTAGGGTATGCTCATAGTCAAGTATTTACTTGAAAATTTACTAGAAACCTTTATTTATTGTCTCTATGTTTTCATTATGGCAGTCAGAAACTAGGGTGATAAGGTACAGTTATCCTAAAGCCAACTAGAACAGTTCACAAAAAAAATATCTGTTCTAGCTGTTCTAGAAAAAAAACCAAAAACTGTACTAGATATCTGAGGAAAATTTGGCATAAAATCGTTAATGCCAGCTTGTAGTATATTTTTGTAATGTCAATTTGTAGTATTAGTTGCGCTGCTAACTTGTCATGGTGTAGCGATCCTAAATCATTTTCTGAATTAGATTGCTGCTGGTCGGTTATTTCACCGCCGGCGGGTGAAATCATTTAGGACTGCTATATCTATAATGATGTTGATATTTGACATGGTTCCGACTCGGAAGTCGCAAGTCATAATTAGATTTATCGCCAGCATCTAACAGACAAGCATTATGTAGTTAGCGTTAATAACCAGGGCAATACCTGAATAAGTTAGGGATTAACTTTTATGAAAATTCCCCTCGATCGCCAGTCTGCCAAGCCTGTATATCTCCAAATTAGCGATCGTCTCAGTCGTCTGATCAAGTCTGGAGCTTTACCCCCCCGGCGAAAAACTCCCCTCCATTCGTTGTCTGGCAGAGACTACCCATGTGAACAAACTGACGGTAATTGAAGCCTACGGAATTCTGGAGGCGGATGGTCTAGTCGAGGCACGTCAAGGTTCTGGCTACTTTGTCAATAAAATTCAAATCTGCACCGCTAAACCCTGCACCTTCGCCCCCGCCCAGCAGGTGATTATCCCCGAAGGCAGTAATCCCACCTTTTTTGAGACCTACTACGCCTCGATCGATGCCCACAATCACCCAGATACCATCAACTTTCATTTTGGGGTTCCCGCCCCCGCCGACCTCGACGACCTCCAGAAAATTGCCCGCCGCTCCCTCAGTAATATTGGCGAAAATGTCTTCAACTATGACATTCCCGAAGGACAACTTACCCTCCGCAAACAAATTGTCCAAATTCTCATCCAACGAGGGCTAGAAGTTTCTCCAGAGCAATTAATCATCACCAATGGCTCCAAACAAGGAATGTCCCTAGTGGTCAATCATTATGTGCAGCCGGGAGATTGGGTCATTGTCGAAAGCCCCACCTACGTAGGCATCCTTGCCATGTTGGAAAACTTAGGCGCACGGGTCATTGGCATTCCCATGACTGGGGCAGGGATGAACCTAGAACTCCTGAGCCAGTATCTCCACAGCCATCGTCCCCGCCTGATCTACACCATCAGCACCCTCCATAACCCCACGGGGATCACCACCAATGAAGCCCACCGCCGGGAACTCCTCCACCTCGCCCAGCAATACTCCTGCCCAATTTTGGAGGACAACGCCTACGAAGGCTTAAACTTTGAGCCTGTGCCCCCGCCGATCAAAGCCCTAGACCAAAATAATTTAGTTACTTACATTGGCACATTTTCTAAAACCCTGATGCCGGGGCTAAGAGTCGGTTACATGGTCGCTCCCCAAGAGACCCATCAAGCACTCTTGGAAAGGAAATTTTTTAGTGACTTTCATACTTCCACTGTTACCCAGGGCATCGTCAGTGAATATCTTGCCTCTGGACACTACCGCCGCCACCTCAGCCACTTGAAGAGCGTCCACCTAGACAACCGAAATATCATGCTCAAGGCTCTGGAAACCTACTTTCCGGTTACCTGTTCTTGGACTGTCCCCAAGGGCGGTGTCTTTCTTTGGGTGACATTACCAGAGGGCGTGCCGCTTCAGGAGATTTGCCAGCGAGCAGCGAAGAAGCGGGTAATTGTGGGCAATGGGGCATTATTTTTCCCCGGCAAACAAAGCTATCCCGCCATGCGTTTGAGTTTTTCAGCTCCGCCAGAGGATATCGAGTATGGAATTATGACCTTGGGGGAAATTGTAAAAAGTTACCTATAGATGCATGTAGAGATGGTCTAACGGCGAGTACTAATGTCTAGCCAAGTATCTGTACAGCAGAAAATTACTCTTTTTCTAAATTTTCCCTATCGTCTATAGCAATCCTAGATGACTTTACCCGCCGAAGGCAGGTGAAACCGCTTACCAGAGGCAACTTGATTTCGTAAATGATTTAGGAGTGCTATAACACTTTTGTCATCCTAATCAACAACACTTAATATATCTAGCAAATTTTTAGTGGTTCCTAGGGTTTCACCCATTATAATGTCTAAAAAATAACAAGCAGTTGGCACTGGAGTATAGTGTTCTAATACCCACTTACGACCTTCAAATGCGATGCTACTCATTAAGTCAGGGTTTTCTTTGAACCTATCAATTATTTCTTTTGGATTAGCAAAATCTACCCCTATATAATGTTTCCAATTCTCTGGCATTATAGGCAGCTGAAAACCATATTTATCGAAATCTAAATTGATAGCCACGCACCCAGCGACCAAAGACTCCCAGAGCCGCCAACTATCCCATCTAGCTATAGCAAAATCTGTATTGAACTCTAGGTTTGTATATATAAATGTCCCACCATAAGTACAGCAAGCCAGAGAATTTTTTAACCTTTGATAATAGCTTTTATGGTGTCTACCACCAATTTGCTGCCAATATGTATAATCAAGCTTGTCATCGCTATCTATTGGCATATTGGCTCCTCTATGCTCTACAGTTCTGTTAATAGTAAACATAGATGATAACCATGGTATAAGAGTATATTCTAGAGCTACTCTCACACTCTGATCTCCAGAAGGTCTAAAATTCACTAATATTTCCTGTTGTCTTTCAGAAAAAGGTACATAAATACCAGCAGCATTTTTAATCCGGTTTGACACACCAAAGGGCCACGGGACAAAGTTAATTGGGTATGTGATGAAGCGATTCATATGGGAACGAAAGACATAGTTTAGATCTAATAACTCTGGAATAAATAGTTCAATCTGGTCAGCAATATTTAGCAAAATCTTAAAATTAACATTGCTGTCTAGCATCGGCTTGATTATTGTCCGCACGATTTCATGATCTTGACTAGGTAAGCCTGTGAGGTTTGAAACACTTGCTATACAAATGGCGCAGTCATTAACTGTAATATCTTTGTTGAAGTTAAAAAGATGACGGTCATTATCTCTCACATACCAGTAATTTCTATTTGCGTATATGGGAATTCCCAGCTCTTGAAATCCTTCAGCAAGACAGATAGCTGTATGGCAGGCTAAATTATCTTCTAGCCCTAGCAAGAAGTAAACTCCTTTTGCAACAATGTCATTATAAAAAGTATCCATCCTTCACCCCTGAATAGAGTTTGCCCAAACTTATTGATAGACTTTTTTCATTGCTCTAGTAAGCTGCCTAGGTAGGCAGCCTTGAACTTTTTAAGCAGTTTTTCACTCATTGCTTCCAGAGGCTTTTACGACTTCTTCAGTTTGTATCTTTTGAGTATCTCCTGCTGGTGAGGGTAGCCGGAGTTCTTGAAATACGTGGTGTTCGGCGGGTAATTGGGTGGGGGGTGTACGGCGAGCATCGGTGATTAACCAATCGAGGGCGGCGGCTTGGACATCGATCGTTGCCCCGGTTTTATCCACACAGTAGCGCCCAAACACCAGCTTATCCACAAGGCGAATGCCTTCCCCCAGCCGAGAATAGTCAAAAACCACGCTATTTTCTACCGTTGCCCCGCTACAGATCCAGCAGTTTGGGCCGATCATCGTTGGACCAATAATCGTTGCTCCGTCTTCAATCTTGGTCATCGCCCCGATATACACTGGCCCTTGGATATTCACCTTATCCCAGTTAACCGCCACATTTAACCCCGTATAAATGCCGGGAGCCACTTCTTGCCCGGGGATCGCCACATTTTTGATTTCCCCCAACATCACCCCCCGGATGGCTTGCCAGTAGTCGGGGACTTTCCCGATATCTACCCACTGGAAATCCATCGGTAGCCCGTAGAAGGGGGCTTGGATTTCTACTAGTTTGGGGAATAGTTGACTGCCAATGTCGTACTCTTCCCCAGAGGGAATGTAATTAAATATTTCTGGTTCAAAAATGTAGATGCCGGTGTTGATATTGGTACTGAGGGCTGCTTCCACAGAGGGTTTTTCCTGAAATGCCTTGACCCTGCCCCGTTCATCGGTGACGACCACCCCGTAGCTGGATACTTCTTCCTTGGGGACGGATTTCATGATGATGGTAGCGATCGACCCCTGCTGTTTATGCCAAGCCAGCGCCTCAGTTAGATCGAGGTCTATTAACGCATCTCCACACAACACCACAAAGGTGTCATCAAAAAATGGCGAAAAATCTTGAATCCGTTTCATGCCCCCCGCCGAGCCTAGGGCTTCCCCCACTAGTTCGCCATCGACAATGCTGCCCTCAAAGGAATAGGCAATATGCACTCCAAATTTTTGCCCATCACGGAAATAATCTTCAATCTCTTTTGCCAAATGGCTGACATTAACCATAATTTGGTTAAAACCGTGCTGACGGAGCAGTTCCACCAAGAACTCCATCACTGGCTTTTGCAAGATTGGAATCATGGGCTTTGGAGTTGTAAAGGTAAGTGGACGGAGTCGAGTTCCCTTTCCAGCTGCCAGAATCATGGCTTTCATCAAACTTCCCCTCGTTAACTCAATTTGTGTAAATTAATATATGACAATTGAGTCTGATTTTAGCTAGTCCTGAGCTAAATTGCGACAAAATTTCTAGCTTATTGTTTGGCGGTATCTCTGTAGATAATCTAGGCAGATGCTCAGATACTCAAAAAATACTCAAAAAATACTCAAAAAATACTCAAAAAATACTCAAAAAATACTCAATTCACAATCCAGTTAATCCTATAAACCCTACAAAACAAAAGTCTAAACCCCTAAGGTGTGTAAAGAAAAATGAAGCTATCTAATTTGAGTTTTTTCCGGAGTCTGCGCAAGGAGAATAAACAGTTTGCGGTGATTGGCTTGGGGCGCTTTGGCCGATCGGTCTGCGGGACTCTAACCAAGCTGGGTTACGAAGTTTTGGGTACGGATGTGGATGAAAAACAGGTGGCTCAAGCCGTTAGTGAGCAGTTGACCGCCCATGCTATCCAAATTGACTCTACTGACCCCCAAGCCCTCAAGGAAGCGGGAATTCTCGAAGTAGATACGGTGGTGGTGGCGATCGGTAACTTTGTCCAAGAAAGCATTATTACCACCCTTAATCTCAAGGAGGCGAAGGTTCCCCATGTGGTGGCGAAGGCTTCTTCGGAGGTGCATGTGAAGCTCTTGAAACGGGTAGGGGCAGATCATGTGGTGTTTCCAGAGTATGATGCGGGGCAGAGTCTGGCTCGATCGCTCACCAATACCGAAATTCTCGCCCGGTTTGATCTGGATTTGGACAATAGTATTGTAGAAATTTTTGTCCCCGATGAATTTGATGGCAGAACCATTAATGAACTGCAACTCCGGGGCAAGTACGGCATTAATCTGTTAGCAATCATTCAAGGTAATAAGCTAATTACTAACCCAGAACCGGGGAAGTTTCTCTACAAGGGCATGGTGATGGTCGTCCTTGGCTCCAACAAAGCCATCAACAAGTTACCCACTTAGATATTTAGAGCAGCTCTCATTTTACTGCGGTATCCTTTGAGGACACAAAGCCTTGCGCCCCTACCATTGACTGGATCTTGCTAGATTGAGAACTGCGATAGATATCCCCTAGGCAATGCAATAGACCTCTTGCGTGAATCATGACCCTCACCCTAAATCCCTCTCCCTAGGGAGAGGGACTTTCCTCTTACTCCCCTTCTCCC
>JAAUUE010000133.1 GCA_012031635.1 Coleofasciculaceae cyanobacterium SM2_1_6
CATACTCAAACTGGCAACACCGTAGACGTGATGGAAATTCCCCGTTGCTTCTCCATCTCCCATCCAGTCCGAAGTCGCCTGCCGTTGGGAAGCCCTCGCTTTCACCGCCCCCGCCTGATGAATCGCCCCCCCGTACAGCAATAGTTTTTCTGTGAGGGTCGTCTTCCCGGCATCAGGGTGAGAAATAATAGCAAAGTTGCGGCGCTTCTGCACCACCTCAGCAAGGTCTGCGGGCTTGGGAGCAATATCAGGAGTCATGGTCAATATAGATTACAAAGTTATTTCTATCATACTCCAAGGACAGCAGATGATCATAAGATAATCAGTAAAAATTATATTTATTTGAAATTATGGTTGCCTTACCCTTTACTGCTGTAACAGTACTAATATTTTTACTTTATTCTAAATACCATAGTTGGCGTGATGCAGTCTTAGCTGCAAGTGTTATGTGGGGAGTATTCATTGTCTTAACAACGGAAATCCTCAGTTTATTTAGCGGGATAAATTTTACTTCCCTATCTATTATTTGGTTTATATTAAATGCTATTCTCCTATTTATTTGCTTCAAATATAAGGTATTCTCTAATGTCTCACCTAATCAAATATTTGGCAAATACAGAAAACTAAATGTATTAAATCAGTTATTCATAATTTCTGTAATTATTATCATTCTAGCTATTGGGCTAGTTGCTGCCATTACACCACCAAACAACTGGGATACAATGGCTTATGTCATGCCGAGAATCATGCACTGGATTCAGAACCATAGTGTTAATCATTATCCAACTCACTATACTCCTCAATTGTATAATGGACCGGGGGCTGAGTTTATACTGATGCACCTACAGGTATTAAGTGGTGGCGATCACTTTAATAATCTTATTCAATGGTTAAGTCTGATTGCTTGCTTAATAGGTTCGTCTTTGATCGCAAAACAACTAGGGGCTAACTTGCGAGGACAGATTTTTACAATCATATTATGTGCAACAATTCCTGTCGGTATATTACATGGATCAAATAGTAAAAATACTTGGGTTGTCTCCCTGTGGCTGATCTGCTTAATTTACTACAGTATGCTAATGATTAAAACTCGACCTAGTTGGCGATTAGTTTTAGGAGCTAGTAGTAGTCTTGGTTTAGCCGTATTGACAAAAGGCACTTCCTATATTTATGCTTTACCATTTTTGCTTTGGTTGTTTTTTGTATCTGCTCAGCAGTTAAGATTGAAAGTCTTTCCCTATTTAATAGGAGGATTTATAACGACATTGGTAATTAATTCTGGACACTACATCCGAAATTATCTTGTTTTTGGCTCCCCTTTATCTACCTATCCTTATAAATGGAGCAATGATATTTATAGTGTTCCTATTTTTATTTCCAATGTCATCAGAAATATTAGCCTGCACTTAATACCGCCTTTTTTATATAACGAAGTTAGAGAGTTTAGCGATCGTCTAATTATTGGTATTCACAAATTTTTACAAGTAGATCCTTTAGATACAAAAACTACTCTCATGGAGTCTGGTGGTGGTCAATTCTCTACCCAACTTCAACCACTTTTTGAGGATACAGCCGGAAATCATTTTCATTTCTGGTTTTCTATACTAGCAATTGTCTTCATAATAGCGAACAATAAATGCAATAAAAATAGTTATCTAGCTGTCTATCTCTTAACTACAGTCTCTTCTTTTTTGTTATTTTGCCTAATTATTAAATGGCAGATTTGGCATAGTAGATTGCACTTGCCATTTTTTATTCTTTTCTGCCCTATTATAGGCATAGTATTTTCAACCTTATTAAAGCCTAGAGTATCTCAATATTTGATTTTATTAATTCTGATAATGACAATTCCCTACTTGGGACTTAATGATTTGAGACCATTTATGGGTTCAAGAAGTATTTTCACGAATGATAGAATTTCCTTATATTTTGCGGCAAGAATTCCCCTGAAAGAGGATTATCTTGGTGTGGCAAGCCTACTGCATCAGCAAAAATGTGAAAATATTGGGATCATCCAGCGTCCAGATTCATGGGAATATCCTTTGTGGGTGGCAATAAACAAAGAGGCTAAAAGGTAGTAGAAGTTAGAAATATTAATGTTGAGAATCCTTCCAATGTTGCCCAAAATTCTGCATATCAAAGTTTTGATCCCTGTGCGATCGTCAGCATGGGTTTACAACCAGTCCCCCAACTAACTGTTAATAATCAAATCTATACAAATAGTAATTGGCAATCTACCTACGGATTTGACCCCACCCAAGTATTTTTCAAGGAACAAAAATAGTTGCATTGATTCTCTCAAGTTCTAGCTCTAGTTATAGGAAGTATTCCTTTTTGGGTTAGAGTTTGATTTGGATAATTTATGAATTACTGAGCTTGGGGAGACAAAAAATGCTGATGTGTATAATTGAAGACTGCGGTGTATTTAGGAATTGAGCAATAAGACCAATCCTTGGAAAAATTCAGGAAATAACTTTGTATGTCTAGAAAACCATCGGGACAAAAGGAAAATATTTTATTGAGTAGGATAATCCTGATCTCTAGAAGATGCCATCGGTTTATTAAATATCCTGAATATCGCATGGTGGACTCTCGGAAACTAGAACAACTCCGGGGTGAACTGCTGGAAGAATCCCAGAGCGATACTAGTTTTATAATTTTAATTATTTCCTCTTGCCTAATTGCTACTCTGGGCTTGCTGTCTAATAGTGCGGCGGTGATTATTGGGGCGATGATTATTGCGCCTTTGATGTTGCCGATCCGGGGCTTGGCGTTTGGGGCGATCGAGGGAGATATTCTGCTCTTTCGGCAGGGGCTGATGTCCTTGGGGATCGGTACAGGATTGGCGGTAGTTTTATCTTGGGGAATTGGCTCCTTGTCGGGGATTTCTACTTTTGGGGCAGAGATTTTGGCTCGATCGAAACCCAACTTACTAGACCTAGGGATTGCGATCGGCGCAGGCTGCATTAGCGGTTATGCCAAAACTGAACCCAAGGTTTCCGGAACTCTCGCCGGGACAGCCATTGCCGTAGCCTTGATGCCTCCCCTCTGCGTGGTTGGTCTGGGGTTAAATCATAGCGATATGTCGATTAGTTTAGGGGCGTTATTGCTGTACCTAACCAATCTCTTGGGTATCACCCTCTCTTGCATGGTGACTTTCTTGATTGCTGGTTACACTCCCTTTGCCCAAGCCCGCCGCCCCCTAACCCTAGCAGCTATTCTCACGAGTATTTTGTTAATTCCTCTAACCTTGAGCTTTTTCAATCTGGTAAGGCAGAGTCGTCTAGAGGCTAATCTGCGAGAATCTTTATTAGGGGGGACAGTCACCTTTCAACGGGTAGAATTAATCAGAACAGAGACAAACTGGTTTGCAACTCCCCCGGAAGTCCGCCTAGTTGTCCGCAGCCGCACCCCGATTACTCCAGAGCAGGTGAGACTTCTAGAAGAGTTTGTAACAAGAGAAATGCGTCAACAATTCATGCTGATTTTTGAAGTGAGTCAGGTGGATGAAGTCCGGCGAGAATCAGTTCCCACACCAATTCAGGAACCATAGGTTTTATAAGACAGTTTTCTATATTTGCTCAGGATCAATATTCAGTTCCCGGAGTTTGGCGGCTAATTTTTCGAGTTGAGCGATCGCCTCCTCTGCCCGTTGAGCTTCTACCTCTGCTCTCTGAGTTTCTCTTTCAGCCCGTTGAGCTTCCATTTCTGCTCGTTGAGTTTCGACCTCTGCCCGCTGAGATGCCAAATTTGCCTGTTGTTCGGCTGCTGCGACCTGCGCTAGGGCTGCGATCCTTGCTTCGTCTGGGCTAGGGACAAGCTCACCCGACTCGGTAAAATATCTCAATTTCTGGTCATGAATCCCTAGAAAAAGTCCCAACTGCTGACTCCATAGCCACCCCCGGTCATTGGGTTCTAAATCCACATACTGCCCATTTAATAAAGAAAAGCCTTGAAATTCCAATGTCTCTGGGTGAAACCAAAAATAGTCTGGAGTCCGAAAAGTATCTTGATAAATTAACTTCTTTGTGGTTCTATCCACTCCTGCCGTACTATCAGAGAGAATTTCTACAATCACATGGGGATAAATGCCCCCTTCATGGTAGACTACCCAACTTTTACGATCTCTCTTCTGGGTTCCTAAAACCACGAAGAAATCTGGTCCCCGGCACTCAGGAGCTTTATTTTGTTTTTGTTTGTAGTAGATAGTTAAATTTCCTGCGGCAAAGTAATCATTGCGTTCCTGCCAGAGGAGTTCCAAGCAAGAGAGGAGTAAGAAAATTTGGTAGAGATGTACAGAGCTTTCCAATTCGGGTTCGTCGCTTTCAATGTCTACTGGGGGGAAATCATCAGGAATCTCAATAACTTCCGGTGGTGTAATAATCTGAATCATATGATTGGATTATATAGGATTATATGAAATTATATAGTTAACGAAGGTAGATTGCTAAACCTGCTCAGGATCAATATTGAGTTCTCGGAGTTTGTCGGCTAATTTTTCGGCTTGAGCGATCGCCTCCTCCGCCCGTTGAGTCTCTAGCTCTGCTCTTTGAGTTTCTCTATTAGCTCTGTCTTGTTCTTGTTGCCAAGCTTCCTCTGTTGTCGGAACTAACTCCCCCGTGGGCGTAAAGTACCTTAATTTACTTTCATGAATCCCTAGAAATAATTGCAACTCCCTACTCCAGAGATGCCCTCGTTCATTGGGCTGTAGGGTTACATACTCTCCTGCTACCAGATGAAAACCCTGAAACTCTAAAGTCTCTGGATCGAACCAGAAATAGTTGGGAGTCCGAAATATATCCTGATATAGGAGCTTTTTCGTTGTTCGATCGACCTTCGCTGTACTATCAGACAAAATTTCCACAATCACATGGGGATAAATCCCGCCCTCATGGTAAACTACCCAGCTTTTTCGCTCTTTCTTTTCTACTCCTAAAACTACAAAGAAATCTGGACCCCGGAACTCTGGAGCTTGGTTGGGTTCAGGTTTGAAATAAATGGAAAGATTTCCGGCAGCAAAGTAATCATTGCGTTCTCGCCACAGAAATTCTAAACAGGAAATGAGCAGGAAGATTTGGTGGAGATGTAAGGAACTTGCCAATTCAGGTTCATTACTTTCGATATCTGCTGGGGGGAAGATATCAATTGGGTGAATAGGTGTGAGGATCGGTGTGGGGGAAGTTTCAGAAATAATTTCAGAAATGGTGAGAATCTGGGACATAATAGGCGCTTTTGGTAAGAGCTTTTGTTTTGATTCTATCTTGAAAATTAATCCGAGAGCGAATCTTTAGAGTTAACCTCAGAGTTAATTCAAAAGTTGATCTGAGAGTCGAGCTTAAAACTGATAGCCGATATTAAAGTAGAAGCCACTATCTTGGAGGTTATTGCCTCGATCGCTCAAATTTACCAACGGAATCCCGTAATCAAGGCGGACATTAAACTTCGGGAAGGGTTGCCAAATTAACCCCGCCCCCACCCCAGCTAAGAAATTTTCTGAACCCAAAACATTAGGATTACTAGGGTTATTCCAGACATAGCCACTCTCAATAAAAGGTGCAAGAACTAGAGTAGGGCTACCAGATTCATTAGTTTGCAAAGTTAAACGGTCTTCGATCGACAGACGAAAGCCGTTGTCTCCGGCTCTGGCATTTTGGCGAAATCCCCGGATCGATTGCCCCCCACCAATAACAAACTGTTGGGCTGGCAGGAGACTATTGGGAGTGAGTTGAATATCCGCTTGGATGATAATGAAATTATTGTCATCCAAAACTTGCAGACGTTGAATTTGCCCCAACCAAGTAAGAAAGCGTCCATCGGGAGCCGGGCGGGAGTTGACAGTGGCGTTGAAAATACCTAGACCGATCCCAAACTGCGATCGAAAGTTCCAAGCCCCTTCGGGATCGCGGGCGGTATATTCCTGCCCCAGGCGCAGGGTACTAGTCCGGGTGCTGCCATCAGGTTCAGGACCAATGCCAAAGGGGGTGGGACCAGCAAAGGTAAAGGTTTGTCCACTTTGATAGCTGAAACCCACAGAAAATGCCAATTCTTCTTGGGGGGTAAGAATCACAGGCTGCCGGAAACTCAATTCATAGAGCTGAGATTCGCCCCGGATATCAAAGGCATCAAAGGGTGGTTGTAACACCACATTACGGCTCAGGGAAGCCCGGACTCGCAGATCCCCATTGCGGGGGTTGATAGGCAGACGGTAATTTAAATCCAAGCTCTCGGCTCCACCGATCAAGGTGCGCGTATAACCAAGGCTGGCTTCATCTCCCAGCCCTGTTAAGTTGCGACTGCCCACGGATAAGCTCCCCCGCTCTGAACCAACACTAGGAGGAGAATAGTTATCAAAGTTAATTCCCCCAAAGAAACTATTGGCTTCCTGTACTCGGACAATCACCACACTAGTCCCATCGTTAGAACCACTCCGGAGGCTAGCTTCGATGTTTTCAAACAGGGGATTATTGCGGAGGAGACGTAATTGGTCTTCAATTTTGATGGTGTTGACGGGAGTGCTGAGGGCAAGACTGAGACGCGATCGAATATAGTCGGGGTTGAGACGTTGTAGTCCTTCAATCTCAATTCTTTCTACAGAGCCTTCAAAGATATTAATCCTCACAATTCCGGTGGCAGGGTCTGGGGGAGCGAGGACAGCCCGAGAAGTGAGGTAACCACCATTTAAGTAAAGTTGAGTGATGCGATCGACCACTTCTTGAGTTACTCTTGGATTAAAATTCTTATTTTCCAAGTCTTGGACTAGGGGGCGGAAGTCGGCATCCGTAAAAATAGTACTGCCAATAACTTGAACTTGATTAACTCGAAAGCTAGAAGGTGGGCTTTGGGCTAACTCTAGGGATTGAGAAGAATTTTGAGAAGAATTTTGAGAAGAATTAGGGGTTAAAAAAGTTAGGTTAAGGGAGCTATCTTGCGGGTTTTGGGGGGAGCGATCGGACTCCAAAAAGTTATTTCCAGAATTATTTCCAGAATTATTTCCAGAATTATTTTCTCGATCGGGGCTGACCAAGTTATGGGTAGTATCTCTGGGATTATCTGAGGCTGAGGAATTTAGAGGGTACGCAAAGGGAGGCAATTCAGGAATGGGATGATTTTCTGTAGCAAAGCTGGGGAGACCAGTGATCAGAATACCTGTTGTCAACAAACCGGAGCCTAATTTTTTTGCCAGAGACATAACTATTTTGTGTCAATATTTACCGCTTTTTTGAAATCATACTCTAATTGCAGTCTATTTCCGGTAAATTCCCAAAATTTACTGAAGTTAGTGAGATTGAACGAGAAAGAAGCATTTGGTGAATAATTACAAAATCAGAAATAAATGATAAAGTTTGGTAGATAATTATGGGGTATTAAGTAATTAGAGTGTGATATATGTTATTACAAAAATGAATTCGATCGAGCTATATCCATGCAAAAATCATCCGTGCATCGCCTTACCCATACTAACTTTCCCAAATCTCTATTCCTGCTTTGTACTAGCTTAGTCCTACTAGATCAAAGTCTTATCGCTCAAGCCCAGATCACATCCAACGGAGCCGGAACTGTAGTTAATATTCAAGGTAATCAAATCAATATTACTGGCGGAACTCAAGCCGGGGCAAATCTTTTCCATAGCTTTGGAGACTTTAATCTAAATTCTACTCAAGTTGCCAATTTCCTCAGCAATCCCCAGACCCAAAATATCCTCGGTCGCATCAATGGGGGAACTCCATCCTTCATCAATGGTTTATTGCAAGTAACGGGGGGAAATTCCAATTTATTCCTAATGAACCCCGCCGGGATCGTCTTTGGGCAAGGAGCGAGTCTAAATGTGCCAGCGAGTTTTACAGCAACTACGGCTAATCAAATTGGCTTTGGAAATAATTTATTTAATGCTTTTGGAGATAATAACTTTGCAGCTTTAGTTGGCAATCCAGATAGTTTTCTCTTCACTTCTCCTCAAGCCGGAAGCATTGTCAATACCGGAAATTTGGCAGTAGGGTCTGGGCAGAATCTGAGTTTGATTGCCGGGAATACCATCAACACAGGTAGGTTAAGCGCACCCGGTGGGGAGATTCAAGTTTTGGCAGTACCCGGAACCAACCGAGTTAGGTTATCCCAGCCCGGACAGGTATTGAGTTTAGAAATTGTATTACCTGATGATAATAATTTTAGAGCCTTAGATTTACCAACTTTACTTACAGGCAGTAATTTACCGGGAATTGTGGTTAATCCATCGGGACAAGTGGAAGTAGCAGGAACAAGTTTACCCAACCAACAGGGATTAGCTGTGGCTTCGGGCAGGATTGATGTGAGTAGTTCTGGGGGCAATGGCGGCACAGTGCAGATCATGGGAGACAGGGTAGCAGCCCTCAACTCTCGGATTAATGCCAATGGAGCCACAGGCGGGGGAACAGTACGTTTAGGCGGGGAATATCTAGGTGGTCGAGATACAGGGATTGCTCCAGCTTTACGGTTTAACTCTCAACGCACCTTCGTAGATAGAAATTCCTTGATTCGGGCTAATGCCACTGTCACAGGAGAAGGCGGTAGGGTAATCATCTGGGCGGATCAGAATACAGGATATTTTGGCAGGATCACCGGGCGGGGAGTCACGGGGCAAGGCGGATTTGTGGAAGTTTCTGGGAGAGAAAATCTAGCCTTTGATGGACGGGTGGAACTACAGGGCTTAAATGGTTTAGGCGGGACGTTACTCCTTGATCCGGCGAATATTGTAATTCAAGCGGCGGTGGGTAATGGAGATGGTTTACTACCGACAATTCTTGCTGGTGATGTTCCTGATCCCATGACTATTTCTGGGGGGGCATTGGCTGCTATTGCCGCCGGAACAGCCATAGATATCGCTGCTAGTGGCAATATTGACTTTCAAGCAAACGTTGACCTAATTAATGGCATAGCCCCTATTACCTTTACTGCGGGGACAATTACTGCCGCAACTGTTGTTTCGTTGCTTACAAGAGGGCGCAGCCTAAATATAGTAGCCGATAGTATAAATGCGCCGACTCTTACTATATCCACAGCTCAGATAGGGGCAAGGACTGGAAATATTCAAGTTACTGCCAATACTGGAGATATAACCCTAAACAACGTAGGTACAAATAACTCGATCGTCAGTGCAGGCTCTATTACCCTCAATGCTCCCCTAGGAACGATTAACATTGCATCAGATATTTTGGCTTCCTCTTTGATTAATGGCGATGGAGGAGCAGTTAATTTGACTTCTCAAGGAAATATTACTATTGCAGGAAATGTTAATACCGCCTCTTTTAATGGTAGTGGAGGAACAATTAATTTGATTTCTCAAGGGAATACTACTATTAATGGTTTCTTAAACTCTAGAGGGGATGGGATGGTCAATAATAGTGGAGCCATTAATGTTACGACGGGGAATCTGCTCCGAGTGACTAATTTTTGTGCTGCTGCTACTAGTATCTGTAGTAATGGACAAGGCGGGGCTAGTAATGGGGCAGTAACTATTCGCCATGGTGGCAGCACGACTACGCCTTTTATAGTTGGGGATGCAACTACAAATGGGACGGCAGGAAAAATTGATGCTGGGGTCGGAAATATTATCAACACAACTACCCCAATTCCTGTACCTCCCTATCTTTATACCCAAGGGATTATCCAAATTATTACTACTGCACCCCCACCTCCAGTAATTTCACCTGCCGCTTCCCCTATTTCTCCAGAATTATTCGCACTCTTAAGAAACCCTGCGCCCCCGGCTACGCCTGCCCCTGTGGTTGTGGGAACAGCACCCCTAGAAGTAACCCCGCTAGAACCTAGCCCCGCCCCGGTAGTTGTAGCACCAGTAGTTGTAGCCCCGATAGTGGTAACTCCCACCATTCCAGTTGTTCCTACTCCAGCCCCTACCCCTCTACCCTCCCCCACGGCTCTGATTCCACCTAGCACCCCAACTCCCCTGCAAATTAACCGCTCCGGCAATCTAGATCAGGCTTCTCCCGGAGTGCAGCCCTTGGTGAATAATGCTCAAACCTGCGTAGTCCGATCGCTCGATCGAGATAATATAACTTGGATTGTGCGGGCGATCGCCGGGATCCGGGGTCAAGAATTTTGTGCGAGGGAACCTAGAGAACAACAATGCTGCGATCCGAGAGGAGAAGTTCTAGAATAATATCGTTACTTTCCAGAAAATTAATAGATAACTAATAGTCTAGTGAATGTTCTTATTCGGGAATTTCATCAGGATTAATCCCGATCGACCGGAGATAGTTTGCCAGCTTCTCCTTTTCTTGACGTTCTTGAGCCACTAACTCTTCAGCAGATTGGTAGCGTTCTTCGGCAGATTGGTAGCGATCGCCCTGCTCGTTATACCAATAGAGCCATTCCCCCAGCCAAATACTAAAAGATTGCTCTTCATAGCCTATGCCTAAACCAATCTCCGGCAACCACACCATCCTTTCCCCCGACTGGAGTTGGTACTCCCCTGAGATCAACTTATAAACTTCCAAGCGTTGCCTTTGTTTATGCATTCCTCTCTTGCCACTAAGAGGGTTATACACCACATAGTACAAAATCCCTATAGAATGATATTGCTTTAGCTTGGTCTCGTATTCCCCGTTGTAGGTTTGGGAGACTATTTCCAACGCCATGATAGGCATCGTGTAGTTCTCTTCCCACAGCACATAGCTCAGTCTTCTAGTTCCTCCCTTGTAGCGTTCAACTCCCAAGGACAAAAAGCCATCGGGAATGATAGGGGTTCTGCTTTCGGGATCGTGATAGATACCCATATCTACCCCAAAGAACCAATCTTGGCGATCGACCCAAATGAGCCGGAGGAGGTTCAACAAAAAGTTAGGAAGATCATTTTGCAGTTCATTATCCACAGGAGTTTCATCTGAGTGGGGTAACTCCTCAGCCGTGGGCAAGTGGTAGTGGGCGAGGTTAACCATTTTTTTGGGGATCGATGGTTATTAGTTTAGGTTACCCAATCTTAAACGATTTCC
>JAAUUE010000134.1 GCA_012031635.1 Coleofasciculaceae cyanobacterium SM2_1_6
GATGAGGGGCTTTTTCCTTATTCACGCAAGAGGTCTAGTGATTGATGGTAATTACTGATGAAGATTAATGATTATTAGATCCAATTAATTGATTAATTGATTGATCAGATTGTTTGCAGCCAACTAGTCCACTCTCTGGCTCGACGTTGCCAATTGTAATATTCATTAACATAGTTCACCTGCCAGCGCAAAGGATGGAAAAGATATTTTGGCTGGTGGGAATTTAAGTTTTGCAATAGGTCGATCGTTCCTTGAATAAATTGCTGCTGATAGGCTAACCAATTATCACTAACGGGAATTAACCTGCCAAAGCCCTCGGTGGTTTCTGGCAAAGCTCCTAGGTCACTAGTGATGACTAGGCAACCGCTCGCCATCGCCTCTAGGACAGAAATGCAGGAAGTTTCCGCAAAGTGATTGGGATAGATCAAGAGGGTGGTCGATCGCAGAGCTTGAGCTAGTTGAGCTTGGGGCAGGGAGCCAATATATTCCACTCCCGGAGTTTGTCGGCACTGGTCATAGAGCCATTGATAGGGGTCTGCTTGGTCAGAGAGTTGATAAACCTGCAAACTAGAAAAAACCTTCAGAGTTAAATCGGGCAAGGCTTGCCGGAGAGCAGGGAAAATATGCAACAGCAACTCTAAGCCCCGGAAGGGAGTGCTGGTGTAGGCAAGCACCGGGGGCTGAGTTTTGTAGTGCTTAATTTCTGCTGTGGAAGGAAATAGATTTTGAAAAGGCGGGGCAATGCAATTGCGAAAGATCTGGGTTTGCTGGGGCTGGATCTGGAGAGATTCTAAGTAAGTCTGTCGCTGCCACTCGCTGACAAATATCACATAATTATAACTCTGGGCTTCTTGGGGGTCTCGGAGAGGCTCGATCGCCCCTTGGTCAAGGGCGTGTTGTGTCCAGAGCAGGAGTTTTGTCTGCGGTGGTAATAACTGCCGGAGCTTTTGTCCCCAACCAGCGTAATTAAGAATAATTAAAAAATCTAAATCGAGTTCCTGCAAAAATCCCGGTGCAAAGAGTTTTGACCAAGGTTGTCCCTCGACTCCTAGGGTCGATCGAGGCGTAGAACAACTATTGAATAAATATACCTGATGTCCAAGGTCAGCCAACTCCCTTGCCAAGTAACACAGGGATGACTGGGAACCCCCTAGGGGAATCTTTTGGACACTATCCACATGGTAATCCCACTCGATATTGTCAAGGAAAGCAATCTTCACGCAATGGCTCCCAAAACCCCAATGATTACAAATTTGCCGTAAAACTTAGTTCTATTCCCTGAAAGTTGGAGCCGGATTAGTCTGCCATCTTTACTTTTGCCGTGAAACTGGCAATTAACGGTAGTTGTCTGCCCTTGAAAACAGGGTTGAAACTCATCAGTAAACTCCTTTCGACTATCGGTAGCCACCAGAGAAAGTACAGACTTAAACTCCAAAATCTCCTGAATGGTGTACCCAAAAAGCTCACCGATCTGGCTGGCAATGTAAAGAAATTTTCCTTCCATCCCAATAATAAAAACTCCCATTTTCGATAGATCCGGGGCTAGGGATTGGGAGGGCGTGAGGGCTGGTTGGGTACCCCTAGGCTCGGCGCGATGGTGCATCCGGGCGTTGTCTAGAGCTAGAGCCATCTGGATGGCAGTCATTTCCATCAGATCGGCGGTTTCTTGATTAAATTTATGGGTTTCTGGATGGGTCAGGGTGAGGATGCCAATCAGGTTTTTGGCGTGGAGAATTGGTACACACAGGGCAGAACCGACGGTGTAGGGTTGGTTGGGCAGGGTCAGCCAGCGATCGTCTTCCCTAGTATCTTGAATTAAGCCTACCTGTCGCCGCTCAATCACCCAGCCAGCCAGCCCCTTATCCAAGACTTGACCAATGAGGCTTTCCTTTACTTCCCGAATCGCTGCCCCCCGCGCCAGAATACTTTCAATCACCACTCCATACTCGTCTAAAAGAAAGAGGCTAGTATCTTGGGCATCCACTAGAGCAGAGGTAATGGTGATAGTTTCCAAGAGGATCGATCGCAACATCAGCCTCCCTGTAGAGGCTTGAGCAACGGAAATCATTGCCTTCACTAATTGATTTTGCGTATCAAAGGCGAGCTTGGTTCTCCTCAAGAGGGCGACTTCTTGGCGGAGAGCTTGTAGTTCTTCCGATGGGGAAAGCAATGGTTCAGAAATGTCACTCATATCAAGTTTTCTCCTTGGCAGTGCCAGAAAAATCAGCACTAAAACCTATCATAATGTACTTCGAGTAATCTAAGTTTTCGCTCAATCTTCTAGGCTTTTTCCCTCTACTTCCACTGCCTCCACATCGATCGTCCCGGCGGGAGTAAAGCGCTGAAATTGTCCCTGGACTACTTGCAGGGGTTCCCCACAGTTGGGACAGGCGCAGTTAGTGCTTGCAAACCCGGTAAATTCATAGCCGCACACCGGACAGGGAGCCTCGACTAGATTCTTTTTTAACCACCACTGGAGGCCAAACCAAGCCACCACTGGCAACAGCAGCACCAGAGCAAATAAAATCAAAAAACTATCTGCTAACCACTTAAAGCCCGAAGTTCCAGACAGTAGCAATACGCCCAGCAGGATCAGCCAAGGCATTAGGCTGGGAAGTTTTAATTGAATTAACTTAGGAATATTTTGATTCACGGTTATTTATATATTGGTAGCTGATCTACAAAAATTAAATTCAGAAATTAAATTCAAAAATTAAATTCAAAAATTAAATTCAAGAATTAAATTCACCTGATATCTCTATCCTAAATCATTCATGGGCAGACTACCAAGGGAGCTTTTCTCGGAGCCTGACCCCTAATACATCTACTTCTGGAAGATTCAGCTTGGTAACAAAAAAAATAAAAGCTAATAGCCCCCCCAGACTAGCGCAGGTAATCTCCAAGAGTTGGAGTCCCAAACCTTCACTGCCCCAAATTTGTTGCATTTGCCAATTTATCCCCCAACTCACCACACCACAAACAATGCTAGCTCCAGTAATTCCCAGTAGGGGTAAGCTCCACGATCGCAGGGGTAAGCCTTGCAGTTTTTGATTCAGCAGGTAGAGAAACATCACCATAGAAATAACATTAACTAGCACCGTAGCGAGGACAATACCCACCGTTCCCCAAATCTGCACAAAGATAAAATCAAACAGAGCATTGAGAAAAATATTCAGAACACTAATCTTAAACGGGGTGTCCCCATCTTCGAGGGCGTAGAAAACTCGGACTAAGACATCTCGCCCCAAGTAGGCAAACATGCCGATCCCGTAGGCAACTAGGACTGGAGCAACTAGGGCAGAGGCTTGCTGGTCAAAGGCTTGGCGTTCATATACTACCCGGACTACCGGAAAAGCAAGGGTAATCATCAAGGCACTAATGGGCAGCATGGTGAGGGCGGTGAGGAGTAAGCCTTGGCGGATGCGTTGTTTGAGTTCTGACCAGTTTTCCGGAGCCGCAAGTTTGGAAAATAGGGGCATTAAGGGAACAAGAATAATATTAGAAACTAGTCCGAGGGGTGTGTTGACCAATAGACCAGCGTAGCCCAAGACCGCAGCAGCGTAGGGAATAAAAGAGGCAAAGAAGAGGTCGGTGTAGACATTGATTTGTAACATCCCAGAGGAAAAGGTGGCGGGGAGCATGATGGCGATCGCTTCCTTGACCCCCGGAATTCGCCAATCAAACCGCAAGCGGAGTTTGCCCAACCCACTGCGCCACTGCGCCCACAGTTGAGCCAGCCACTGCAACACTGCCCCGGCAAGGGTCGTCCCTGCCAAAACAATTCCTCCCAGTTGGGCATACTCCGGGGCGCTGACTTGATCCCCCAACTGCCAAGCCATCCAGCCCAAGCCCACAATCACCGCCGTACTAGAAAGCAAGGGACTCACCGCCGGGAGCCAGTATTGATCCGCCGCATTGAGGCTACCAAAACCAATACCGATCAAGCCCGCTAAAATTGCCATGGGAGCCATGATTTGCAACTGTTGGATGGCAAGATTGCGTTCGATCGCTCCCGCCGGGGTACTGCCCAAACCGGGAGCGACTAGGTCTATAAGCGGACTGGCAAAAATTACCAGCAAGATACTCACTACAAATAGGGCAGCGGTAACGAGGGTACTCACCGTTTCTACCACCGGGGCAGCCTCTTCTTGGCTGCGTTTAGAAAGAATGCTGACTAGGGCACTGTGGAAAGGTCCATTGATGCCGCCGAGGAGAATTAATAAAAAGCCGGGAATCACGTAGGCATAGCCGTAGGAGTTGGCAACTATCCCCACCCCAAAGGCAGCAGCGATCGCCTGTTGGCGAAACAACCCAAAAATCTTACTAATAATCGTTGCCACTGCCACAATCCCGGCGATCCCCGCAAAGGATTTTCCTGACTTCTTTCCTTCCGTCACAAAAAATATCTCCCTCAATAACCCTCAATATAGTCGTTGCTATAAAAGTTAGGACGAGTTCGGCTGCGACTTCGCTCAGCCAACGTATCTGGTCTTGTCCTAATTAATCTGTCTAGCACTATAACTCGCCATAACTTGCCATAACTCGCCATGACTTGGATGTCAAACCATAGCCTCAGGATTGATATCTGAACTGATCCCCACGCAGCTAGACAATTGTGCCACGCTTTCTTGCCCAAACTCTGATTCAAGCTTCTCTTAGGGAATTTTTTTCCGGACGATTAGGCAATTGCGGCGATCGGCAAAACGATTGTAGGCGACTTCATCAGTAAGCTGCTTAATAAACATTAACCCCCTGCCTCCTTCTTTTTCGAGGGGATCGCAGTCTTCTTGAGAAATGGCAATTAACTTTCCCCACCAGTCAAAGGGTTCTCCCTGATCCCAAACTTTAATTTCTAAGTATTCAGGGAATAGCTTCATCTCTAAGTCAATGGCAGTACTGACGGGCAGATGGCTATGGGCATGGCGCACCGCATTGGTAAAACCCTCCGTGAGTACGACGCGGCACTGCCACAGAAAATCAGCCGTGAGAGGCGGCAGTTCAAATTGGTCAAACCATTGCAGTACCTCTGTCAGGGCTTGTAGATCCGTAGTTACCCGGAGACAGGATTCTTTGATGGGCTTAGGCTCTAGCATCAAAAGTAAAATTAGGTGTGGTTAGACAGCACCATTATCCTTATTAAATAAGACTAAAATAGTTTTGATAATTAACTTGATATCGTACATCAAACTCCAGTTTTTCTGGTAGCGCAGGTCTAGTTCAATCACGTCTTCAAAGTTGCGAATCTTCGATCGACCGTAGACTTGCCATTCCCCAGTCATGCCCGGTTTAATATCCAAGCGTTGCCATTCGGGAACTTCGTAGTAGTCTACTTCATAAAAGGTTGGTGGTCTAGTCCCTACCAAACTCATTTCGCCTTTAATCACATTCCAGAACTGGGGCAACTCATCTAGGCTTGTCTTGCGGAGAAACCGACCCACCTTTGTTACTCGCGGATCGTTGTCATTCTTGAAAAATGCCCCGGAGGCTTGGTTCGGCACTTCAGCTTTTCGGGCTTCGGCATCAATGTACATGGAGCGAAACTTCCACATAGTAAATTTTTGTCCCATCCACCCACACCGCACTTGCCCAAAGAAAATTGGACCGGGGCTGTCTAGTTTAATAGCGATGGCGATCGGGATAAACAGCAATCCAGTAATGATAATTCCTACAATGCCCCCCAAAATATCAATCGATCGCTTCACCCACGAATGAATAGAAGGATGCGTCGCTGGGGGTTGAATTTCTGTATGCCGATGGTTTTTGGTTGTAGTTAGGTCGGTGGATTTTTCAATGTCGAGGACTCGATCTAATCCCGTCATCGAAAATACAGCCATTACTTGGGGATGAATATTCCGGCTACTGAGGGAAATTTGTTTTTCCTTAGTATTTTTGACATTAGCAACTAGAGAGCCAATGCCACTGCTATCAATAAAGGTGGTATGACTCCAATCTAGGGTAATGTGCTCGGGGGGAGGACTGGCTTGGATAATCTTTTGACAGGTTAATTTGAAAGTGACAGCTTCTAAAACTGTGAGCTTGGGGGGCAATTGAATGACAGCCCCGCCACTGATCATTTTGATGGAAAAGTCACTGTCAGGAGTTGGCTCTACCATAGGTTAAGTGGGTAATTGTTCACTAACTGGAGTATTTCTTTGCCTAGTTTGCTTAATTCTATGCTATTCCTTAGCTAGATTCTAGAATTTCACAGAAACTACAAACTAAATTGGGGTACTTTACAAAAACCCTGTAAAACTCCCGTAAAACTACTAAAAAAATTATTAAGAAAATTAATTATTAGTAAATTTGCCAGTCAAACTACTCGATTACTTCTCGACTGCCTTGGGTTTTGGCTTTGGCTTTGGCAGCACTGCGTTTTAGGGCTTGGAGGCGAGTTTCATATCTTTGGCGTTGTCCTTTACTGGGAGTCATCTCAATTAGGGTTTTGAGGGCACTAGCCAGACTTTTGTAGGCATTGGGGAGAGTGTAACCAAACCGAGTTGCGAGGGCGATCGCTTTATCATCAGCTTCCGTTGCTTCCCGTGTTACTTTATCCCCGTTATTCTTTTGATACATCCGAAAACCAGAAAATCCGCACAATCCCACCGCTAGCAATAACAATAAACCGTCCTGTACCCACAACTCGCCCACGGCTCCGCCTAGCCCGATCGCTAAAGCCGCCATTTCCCAGCCTTCCTTCGGCACAGTATCATTTTGAATGCGGGCTACTTCATGCCAAAACAGTAGATTGCGTTGATCTAGGGCAAGTTGATCCCATTTCACGAGGTCAATTTGAATTTCTACTTCGTCTTTACCTACTTCTTCCGAGCGAATCAACACGGGGTTAACTTCTGTAGTCCCCTCCACCAGTACCCAGCTTTGCAGTTCTGGGGGAAGGAGAGTTTTTAGGCGGCGCAGTTCTCCCATCTCGGCTCTAGCAGAAGCAGCAGCATAGGATGTCATAGTTTATCCTCAAATTTTATGTTCATTATCTTATGTATAGCGATCCTAAATTATTTACTAAATCAAATTGTCTTTGGTAGATGATTTCACCCGCCGTCGGCGGGTGAAATCATTTAGGATCGTTACATTTTCTATTTTGTAGTATATTTGTGCAGTTTCACCCGATTTAGTGATTGATTTCACTACGGATAACCGCTCTTAAACTATTTTCTTAAACTATCTAAGACTTGCCTAGTTTGATCGGCGTATTGATCGTAGGCGAGGGGGGCTGGAGGGTAGGCAAGACTATCTGGACGGTGGTTCCACAGCCTTCTCCGGCACTAAAGAGACGAATGCTGCCTCCCATCATTTCGACTAAATTACGAGATATGGCTAATCCTAGCCCCGTACCCCCAAATCTTCTGGTGTTGCTGCCGTCTGCCATCACAAAGGGATGAAATAATTTACTTTGGTCATGGGGAGGAATCCCAATCCCAGTATCCTTAAATTCTACTACCACCATATCTTGAATAGGGATGTCTTGATTGAGGTCTTGAGTAGAAATACTTTGATGGGAACTATTACGGTCTTCTGGGTCTGGGGACTGGGAAAAAGAATTAGAGGCGTAGCGATCGAGGGCAGTTGGGGAGTTTGGGGAGTTTGGCGATCGGGAAGACTCTAAATATAGAGAAATCGTGATCCCCCCTTGATCAGTGAATTTGATGGCATTACTAAGAATATTTAAAAATACCTGTTGGACTTTATCTTCATCGCCCCGGATATTAATTTGTTGGTCTAGATTGTGGCGGGCAAGGGTCAAGCCTTTGGATTCGAGACTGGGAATTTGCAGTTGGATCACTTCCTTGAGGAGTTGAGTCAGATTTAGGGGGGCAATTTGGACAGCGAGGCTGCCAGATTCGATTTTGGCAAAAGCAAGGAGGTCATCAATGATCTCTAACAACCGGACGGCGGCTTGGTCAGCTTTTTGGAGCATGTCTAGCTCTTCTTCTCGATCGTCACAAAAGCCATCTTGGACGAGGCGCAGACAGCCGATAATGGCATTCAGGGGAGTCCGCAATTCGTGGGAAGTTGTGGCAAGAAATTCACTTTTGAGGCGATTAGCGGCGGTAGCTTCTTGCCATGCCATCTCTAGTTCCCCCGCCCAGGTAGTTAATCTCGTCACCATGTTTTGTAGAGCTTGGGATAACTGGACAAATTCCCGAATCTGAAAACCTTGAAAGTCTTGGGCTGGTTGTTGAGCTTGGGGCTGGCAGTGGAGGGCATAGTCACGAATTTGTTCAATGGGACGAGCTAAGGCTCTGGAGATATACATGGCAGCAAGAATCCCCGCCATCAGCAGAGCTAGGGTAAAGACCAAAAGAATTTGTTGAATATCCGACAGTCCCGCCAGAGCCTGATCCAAGGGCTTGAGGGAGAGAATAACTAATTGCTGTTGATTGGCGCTAGTGACCGGACTGGCAATGGCGTTGTAACCAGACAGGAGTTCCTGCCCCGGTGCTTGAAAGGAAAATAGGTGGAGGAAGTTTTGTCTGCCCCGGAGGGCGTTTCTCATGGCATTTTTGAGGCGATCGGCATCTGGTTGATCTTGGACTTTTGTGCCGATCAGGTTGGGCAGGGGATGAGCCAAAATCAAACCATCTTCGTTGATAATCACTGTGCTGGGAGTATCTTCCTTGAGCAGAGAGGTTTCTACGTGGAGAACTTGGCTCAGGTTGCCCGATCGATCATAAATTGGCACACTAAATACTAGGTGTAGCTTAGAGATTGGCTCCGGGATGGGCTGGGGACTTGCCGGAGAATTTAATTGAGAATTTGATAGAGAATTTAATTGAGAATATTCTGGGACAGAGGTGGACTGGGGCAAATTTTCAGGAGTAGTCTGGGGATTGCTTTGAAAATCAACCTGAGAATCAACCTGATATTTATTGATGGCGGCTTGATCGGGGAGGGTGACATAGATTTTTGATCTTGAAGAAAGATCGCTTCCTGTTGCAAAGACCAAAAATTGTTAGGAATCTTTGCTAAGGGTTGATTCCCGCAGGTGCTAGCAAAGACTCCGGAGTTGGGCTGGCGAAAAAAGTTGGTAAGTTGAATACACTGGATATCCGTGGGCAGTTTTTGTTGGAGTTGCTGGAGAAATTCTTGGGAAGCTTGGGGCGATCGATCCTGCCACACCGTCGCTGTACTTGCCGTAATTAAGTTTGCCTCCAGAGCCTTGATACTATCTGTCAGCCGTTCTCCTTCTCGAATGGCACTCTCTATGACATTTTGGCGAGCATTGTCCAGCAAACTAGAGCGGGCTTTGCGGTAGGTAACATAGACCCCTGAGAGCAAAACTGGCACTAACAATAGCAAAATCCTCGATAGAAGAATTCGCCGAAAAGAAATAGGGCGTGACTTAAACATAAGCTTGCTTAGATGCTAAAACCCAGTCGCCAGAGAAATCCACATACATTTATCAACATCCAGACCAGCCTAATTTGAGCATTAAGAACTGGACAGGAAGGTTATAGCATATCTGAGTATATATTTTTAATTAAAACTACAATTTTTTAATAGTGGAGAGTTTATCTTTAATTTGTATATAGCAATCCTAAGTCATTTTCTAAATTAGATTGTTTCTGGCAGGTTATTCCCCCCGCCGCAGGCGGGTGAAATCATTTAGGACTGCTATAGATTGATTCAATGGAGATTTGTTGAGAATTTATCAGGTTTAGAATTTATTTATAAAGACGATCCTAAATTACTTACTAAATTAAACTACTAAATTAAACCGCTTCTAGTTAGATGATCTTACCCAACCTTTGGCGGGTGAAATCATTTAGAACTACTGCATAAGCTAGACTAGCACATTCTCGATGGACTGAGAGAGTGGGTCATGCCTCGTCTAGTTAGGTTTTACTGAATTTTCTATTAGATTTCGCCCTGAATTTTATTGACCCCAAACGACTAGAACTCAGAACCTAGCAAAAATACCTACGGCTTTGAAAATTTCTCCCTTCCTGAAGCTAACAATCATCGACTTTACAACGATTTTTATAAAATAGTCATATTTTTTTCTCTCTTTTTCATTCTAGCTATAAAATTGAAAGATGCTGTGTATCCCTACCTAGACCCTTCAGGTTGCATATATGTTTTCAAACGTCTCAGAACCTCTCGCCCAAACCGATGCCGCCAACAGTGGAGTCCTGATCGCCAGAGGCTTAAAGGAAAAATCCCCCAACTACAAAAAACTCTTGGCTCTGGTCTTGCAGTGGACTGGAGGGCAGCCATTTTTGACTCAAAAGTTGTGTAAAGTATTGATTGATGCCCCGGACTCGCCGACCGTGGGGGGGGAGGCAGCTTGGGTAGAGAACCTAGTCCAGAGCCAGATTATTAGCAACTGGGAACGGCGTAGTGACCTGAAGGAAGTTCGGCAGATGGGCGATCGCCTCTGCCAGAACCAGCAGCGCAGTCTCCAGCTTTTACGGATCTATCAACAAATTTTGCAGCAGGATGGAGTCCTGATTAATAACACTCCGGAGCAGGGAGAATTAGAATTGTTGGGCTTAGTGACAAGGCAGCAGGGCAAGCTGAAAGTCCATAACCGGATCTATGAGGCGATTTTTAACCTCAATTGGATTCAAGGGGCGATCGCCAGAGTCCAGACTCGCTTGGAACCCAATGATTCAGACTTTCTGAAAACCCTTGCTGAGTTGGAACGCAAGCTCCTAGTTTCCCAGGTGGATTTGCTGTCCCAGACTGATAATGACTCGGAAGATCAAAGTTCTGCCCAGTCGGTCTATGAAGTATTACGGGATGTCACCGCCAAAATTGGCAAACTCCTCAGTGCCGATCGCACCACGATCTTTCTCCTTAACGATGACAAAACCGAACTGTGGTCGCTGGTTGCCCAAAACGAAGCCGGGGAATTTTTAGACATTCAAGTCCGCATTGGCGAAGGGATTGCCGGACAGGTGGCTCTGACCAAAAAAGTGATTAATATCCCCGATAATGTCTACG
>JAAUUE010000135.1 GCA_012031635.1 Coleofasciculaceae cyanobacterium SM2_1_6
GACTATGGCATTAACTGGTTCCCACGTACAAAACAGCGCATCTTCACAGCGAATATTATTCTCTAAATCATCTAGGGTAAAGGCATTGTTCTATTTCTAAGGGAATATTTATTTGTGCTACATCAATTAATTGACTTTCTTCATCTAATGCTAATTTTTTGGCAAGCATTAAAGTTATTTTTGCCAACTCTACAGCAAACGGCTTAATATCTATTCCGTAAAATTGAGTAGTTTTCACTAAAGACATCGTGCCAATACTTGCTGCGCTACGGGCAAAGTTACTGTGAATTTTAGTTAGTAATTCTGCTTCTAAATGCTTCATTTCTCGGTAAGCCACATAAAGAAAATTCCCACTGCCACACGCCGGATCCAGCACCTTAAACTCCGTCATTTCTTGGCGCAAATTTAACAAATCTCTCAGGGTTTTGGCAGCCTCAATCCGTTCTCGCCACGGACGAATAATTGTTGGTAAAACCACCTTTTGAATATCCGCCTCGCTGGTGTAATGCGCCCCCAGAGCGTGCCGTTCCTCCTTGCCCATGCTCGACTCAAACAAAGTCCCAAAAATTGCTGGCTCCACCTTCGACCAATTTTCCGCCGCCGCCTCTAATAACAAATCAATCTCCCCAAAAGTTAGATCGATCGCCTCCACTACCGCAAAAATTCCCCCATTAAAATATTGCACCCCATAATACCGACTACCCACCGGAGCCGGGCGATCGCTCCCCATCTGCCGAAATAATCCCCCAAGCAAATCGTAGGAACTCGCCCCCTTCTTCTTGCAATCTCCCAACAACTCCGTAAACAAACCCCGTGGCAACAGATCAATATCCTCCGCAAACAACGCCACCACGCACTGCAAAATAAACCTCTGGGCAATTTGGGGCTTTTCCTTGCGCTCCACCAACCGATTAAATACCTTGGCAACCTTGTCCGCCGCATTCCGAGTCACCGCAATCAGGTTGTTATTAAATATCGGCTCCCGGTTTTCTGGAAACAGGAAATTTAGGGCAGTGTAGCGAACGAGCAAATCCGTCATCTTCAGGCGATCGATCGGCTCCCGCATCTGCACATCAAAATCATAGATCCAAAACTCATCAAAATTGCACAAGATCACATACTTTGGGCGATGGGGTACAAGCTCCAGCCAATACTCAAAAGCCTGCTGATAGCGTCTTTCTAGCTTCTCACCCCGCTTCTTCATCTCCAACAACAACCGAGACTCCCAAAACAAATCTGCAAACTTAGTGCTTCTGCCCGTCACCTTGATCCGAGATTCCAGAGTCGCCCCCGCCTCCTTGTAGCCAGCATGACCAAAAGCCCGGAAGAGCGATCGCAAAACACCTGAGCCTCCCCCTTCTCATCTCCCCGCAAAGTTCGAGCATAATCAACAAATTCTTGAAGATACTGTGATGTCCTAGTCATAGCCAACTTTCTATTAGACTTATATATTAGGGAGTGGGAGTTAGGATGGAAGTCATGATTGTTTCAGAACTTTCCTATTATGGTCTACCTCAAAGGACTAAGCTACACTTCCACTATTCCTAAATTTTTAGCAAATAATTAAAGATTGTAAGTATGCCGAAAAGTATGTCTAAAATTATGCCCGCAACTAATCAAGATTCTGAATTAAATGAATTAACTGAATTAAGCGAGATTGATGCGTTGTTCGATCGAGGCTACGAGCGCTATCAAGCCGGGGAAGCTCCAGAAAATCTCATTCCGGTATTTAAGGAAGTGTGTGCCAGTTCGCCCAAATCTGCCCCTGCCTGGAGTTGCCTCTCTTGGCTCTATCTCCTCACCGAGCAGCATACCCTCGCTCTCAAAGCTGCGAAAAAAGCAGTCAAAGCCGACCCCACAGCATCCCAAGCAAGAATTAATCTAGTCTTAGCCATGCTCGAAACCGGAGAAAAAGGCGTGCGCGAACACATTGAAGTTGTCCAACGCATTAATGATGTAGAGCCAGAAGTCAAAGAATCTGTGATGGAAAATATTGCCGATGGCTTAACCCGGAAACCAGACTGGAAAAGTCTCCAGCGAATCCAACAATGGCTGGGTTTATAGAATAACTAATACAAGCCAGTAATGCTATGGATTTGTTGAGTTAGATAGAGAATCTGGAGATAGCGATCGCGGCGATTGTAACGAATATTGCGATCGCTTGGATTTAGCGCTGCCTGCCAAGCTAACTGCTGAAACTCTTCCATGATGCTGCCCCGCCGAGTATACAAGCGCTTTACCTCTGTTTGTAATTGTTCCAGATTAGAAGCGATCACATCATTGTATCCCCGGAGTCTTAGCTGGTTGCTATCCCCAAATAATAGATCCGTCAAATTCCAACTCACCCCAATACTAAAACCATCACTCCGGCTAAAACCCGCTCCACAAACCTGTTGGCTAGACTGTCTCCGCCCCCCAATACAAGGATCCCCCACATCATCCCCCACACTGTCACTAATGCTATCCGACCAGGAATAACCCAAACTCAGATTAGGGAACGCATTGCGCCAGACCAGATTCTCCGCAATCGATCGCTGCGCCCGCAACCCCGCAATCAACCGAGAATTAGGCTCCACGGCTGCTAAATATTCATCCAAATTTCGAGTTTTAATTACCTCCAAACCATCCGGTAGGGGCGGCAAAGAAACTTGGGCTTGAATCCGTTGGATGCCAATAAAAGCATCCTGACTATCGGCATTTAGGTCATAGGCTCTTTGGTAATTTTCTAAAGCCACCTGATTTAGTTCTAAAGATTCCTCAATCCTACCCATAAAGATTAAAGGCTCATCAATATTGGGGTTTAACTCCCGGGCTTTTTGGAAAGCAGCATAACTCTCGTTGACGTACTCCGGACCACTATTCAGCAGAGCTACCGCCAGACGAACCTGAAATAGATAGCTATCTGGTTGTTGCTCTAGTAGTTGAGAGTAGAGAAAAACTGCTAGGGGCGCATTTCCTTGACTATAGGCAAGGGCTGCCCGTTCTTCTAAGCCTGCTCCCAGAGAAGTATTAGGAGAGATATTAGGCGAAGCCCCGGGAGAAATATTTTGAGCTAATAAATTTGGGAAATTAGGGGCAAATAAATAGTTGAAATCTTCCCTAAAAACTTGAGCCTGAACCGGAGCCGACCAGCTACAGCCTGTAACTACAAATAAACAACCAAGGGCTTTCCCGACAGTAGAAATAGAAATACTCATGCAAAAAAATAACTATGCTTTAATCAACACCTCGAATCAAAACCATGAATCAACCTTTAGTTAATTAACAAAGAGCTAATCAAATTTCTATTAATCTCATTAAGTCTTTATTAATTAACTGGTTCATCAACCCTTAGTAAAGTCCAGTGATGTTGTGGATCTGTTCGGTAATGTAGAGGATTTGCAGATAGCGATCGCGCCTAGTATATCGGATATTCCGATCGGCGGGGTTGAGGGCTGCTTGCCAAGCCAACTGCCGAAACTCTTCAATCAAACTGCCCCGTAGAGCAAACAGACGCTGGGCTTCCAGTTCTAAATTACTCAGATTATTGGCAATATCATCCTCGTAGGCTCTGGCTCGGAGGTTATTTTCATTGAAAAAGATATCCCCCAAACTCCAGCCCAAACTAATACTATAGTTATCCGAACTACCAAAGCCAAAGCCCCTCTCCAGACTAAAATTACAGGTTGCTTCGTCCGCACAAAAAACCGGAGCCTGGGGACTGAGGGAGGTACTATCAAAGCCCGATCGAGAATAGCCCAAGCTCACACCGGGAAGCAAACTCCGCCAAGCAAAACTCTGGACGATCGACTGTTGCGCCCTCAAACCTTGGAGTAGCCGAGAATTGGTATCTACCGACGCTACATACTCTGTTAGGGGTCTAGTTTCAATCTGGGTAATCTCTTCGGGAAAACTAGGCAGAGGAGGTTGGGATTGGATCCGTTGAATCCCTGTAAAGGCTTCTTGGTTTTCGGGATTTAGCTGGAAGGCGGTTTGATAGTTAGTCAAAGCCTGCTCCGATCGCTCGTAAGCCTCATCAATTTTGGCAAGGAACAACCAAGACTCATCAATATTGGGGTTCAACTCCCTTGCTCTTTGGAAACCAAGATAGCTTTGATTGAGATATTCGGGGCCAGCATTCAGGAGAGCGATCGCCTGCCGAATTTGAAACTGATAGTTATTGGGTTGTTGCTGGAGCAACTGAGAATACAAGAAAATTGCCCTCGGCGCATCCCCCTGAAAATAAGCAGCTTCCGCCTGTTGTTGCAGCCCAGAAACTTGAGCAACTAAAACCCTTTCTGGAGATGGAACTGGACTTTCTGGAGACTGAACTGGAGATGGAAATAATTGTGTCTCTAGCTGCTCCTCCAACTGCGTTTGGGCTGCCTGCACGGGCAAAATCCAACTACAGTTTGCCAAAATTAATAAACAACCAAAGGTCTTACTGACAGAAGAAATAGAAATACTCATGCAAAAAAATTTAGCCATTCTTTAATTAACACACGGTTTGTCATCCAAGTCTGCCCAGAGCCTACTCAATACCCAAGGAGTCATGACCTAGGGATTACTCAATAATTACTCAATAATTACTCAATAATTCCCTAGTCATCAATTATTCAGTCATAACTTCAGCGATGGTAAGTTCCCTTATTATTGAATTACAAGCTGTTAGCATAACTAGTCTTCAAAATAACTAGGCAAAACTGTGCAAAACGACCATCATTAGGGCAATAAATTGAGGGCTTCAAGCACCCAAGGCAAAGGACAAAATATCTGCAACTTGTCTAGTTTAGCTAGTTGGTTACAGAGTTTTCTCAACACAACTGTCAAAACACAGCTAGATGATTATACAAGATTAGTTAATAGTTTCCGTAATTTTCCTAGGGATTAGCCTTAATAAATTTAAGGCGACCCACCACGATCGGGAATCGCCTCAAACTAATATTTTGATTCATGACAATTTCGGCGATGAATGTACCGTAGAGTTGTCCAGAAATGATATATTAATTTCTACTGACTAGTGTTATTGACTAGTGACAGGGGTTTTTGATTTTTCCGGCTCCATTGTCCGCAGGCTGGGGAATAGAAAATGATTCTCTTCTACGTATTGAGCCCCAAATAATCCCTTCTCAGCCCAGAAGTAACGATCTGTAGTGTGTTCGTTTCTTTTTACGAGAACCAGGGCTGGAGGTAAGATGCCCGCAGTCTGAATGTACTTTCTAGCAGCGGTCACTGGCTTGTCTTCACCACTCTCAATGCTGTATTGTGGTACATTTTCCAAAATCTTGCGCCCTTCTTGGCGACGGCGACTCTTGCGCTTACGTCTTCTTGCCAATTTTCTTTCCTCCAAGTTTTCTGATAAGATGTAATCATAGCTACAAAATCCGTGCTGATTATATCCGTACTAGTTAAAAATAGCAATCACTGTTTACAGATTGATACAAATTGCTAAACCTTTTGAATCTGCATACTTATAGGCTAGCATGGCGATCGAGTCGCCGCCAAATCTATCTTTGCGAGCTTCACTTTTCTTAAAGATAGAGATAGAGAAGAATCTCAAATATCCTTGCAAACATTTAAAAAAATAAAGGAAAGGATTGAATTTCCTTCCCTCGATTAGATAATTTATTGGAACCTTTTTGGTTGCGTCGGAGATTTTTTTGATGATCCGGCTGGTCTGGTGATTTATTTTTATTTTGATCTGGTGATTGATCTTTAGTTTGGTCTTTTAACTTCTGACGGAGCATCTGGGTTTGCTTTCTTAGCTGGCGTTGCCTTGCAGCCCCGCCCTTGCCTTTGTCGTTTCTCCCTTGACGGCGGGGAGATTCCCAACTTTTTAGTCTTTCGTGCATAGCAACCTCTGAATATTTGCTAAATAATATTTGAGTAACATTTTTTGATTTCTCAGTAATATTCTAGCTGAAATATTCTCGATAAACACTAAATACATGATGGGCGAGGGGAGACTCGAACTCCCAAGACCTTGCGGCCGGCAGATTTTGAGTCTGCTGCGTCTACCAATTCCGCCATTCGCCCTTGATTGATTCTTGACCATTATAACTCATTGGTTGCCTTTTTAAAAGATTTTGATAATCTTGGGAAGTTGCCCAGCGATCGATCTCTCTGGCTCGGAGGACGGGGACGGGATGGCTCAGGGAAGCCGTTTGCATTGTTCTTAGCATTTGTCCGAGGTCACTACTACTAGCTCGATCGTAGGCTCGTGCTTGGTCAAGAAAAGCCTCGACGTTTAATAAGGGGGCGAGGGTCGGGGAACCACCAGCTAGTTTCATTAAGACCGAGGCGACGGTTTTGGGGTTTTGGGTGGCAAGGAGGGCGGCTCGATCGCAGCTAAATTCGGCACAGCGGATCCATTCCAGCATTTGCTCCCGCAGTTGTTGAGCGATCGCTGTTCCCCAGTCGGGGAGAAGTCCGGCGGCTAAAACAAAAATATTCGCCAAGGTAATATAAACCCCATGCTCACACTTGAGATGTCCTAATTCGTGGGCGATCACCGCTTGAATTTCTGCGGGAGTGAGGAGGTCAATCAGGGAAGTATGCAACACTAGAAAGGGTTGTTTTCCCCGCATGGCAAAGGTGTAGGCATTGGGCTGGGGATGCTGCTGTACATACATTTGCGGCACTTCCAGATCGAGGGTGGCGCAGGCTTCAATCAGCAACTGATGGAGGTGGGGAAGTTGTTTTTTGCCGACCAAGACGCTGGCAGAAATATTGTTGAGATAGAAAAATTCTTCGGCGATCGGCCCCAAGAAATTACGGACTAATAAATCCATGCCCGGTAACTGCTTCAGCGATCGAGTCGCCGCCAAATCTAGGGGATGGCGGAATTGATCTGCTTTCAATCCAATCAAGGAAATTTTCGGTAATGTCATGGTGAATTTTTTGACCTAGAGGGGGCTATCTTTTGTTATTGTACAACTACATTTTAATCAGCTATATTCTAATATTTTTGAGTGGTTAAGAATTAGTTGAGAATTAACAGAGCTAACATCAGGAAAATCTATGAGAGATACTTTGATTACTGGGGGGCGGATTGTCACGGCGGTGGATGATTACCGAGCTGATATCTTGATTTGCTATGGTCAAGATTGAGGCGATCGGGCGAGAATTGGCAGTAGATAACGCTGTGCGCCATAATGCCATCGGATTAATTGTCATGCCCGGTGGGGTAGATGTGCAGATCCACATGAAAAACGTCCAAAGCTCAGCGATAACCGGTGATCCCTTCACCAGTGACACAAAATCAGCCGCCTTTGGCGAGACAACGACGATTATTGATTTTGCCCTCTAACCTAAGGGTTATAGCCCCAAACCTCTAGTAATTTCTTCTAGACTAATTTTTTTAGAGATACTTTCTTGAGAACCTGAATTGTTAGTTAGAGTTATGAGCTAGGTATTTTTGAAGTAACATCTCGATTTTTTCAGTTTGGAAATTTTTGGCTAACTGGAGAATTTGTTCGATAAAAGGCTTGTAGCGATCGTCCTTGTGACCAATTTCCTGAGCAGTTTTTGTGAGAGCCTTGAGCATTCCATCTTGAGCCAATTCTAATAAAACTTGCAAATCCACTATTGAGGGCGGGATTATTTCGGCAAAATCTGTTGTTTTGTTGCCATTGATAGAATCTAAATTAACAGTGGCTTCCTCATACTTCCACGTCAGTTGTAGATGTTTTGCCAATAAAGTAAATAACTCATCGGTATTGACGGGCTTAGTGAGGAAATCATCGCCCCCGGCTTCCAAACTCTTCTTCTGATCAGCTTGGGAAACCGAGGCGGAGGAAACAATTATCAATAGATTTTGTAGAGCTGGTTCATTTCGTAATTGTTGCAACATTTCAAATCCATCCATCTCCGGCATAACTAGATCACTAATGATCAGATCAGGCAACTTTTCTCTAACTTTTTCTAAACCTATGTAGCCATTTTCGGCTTCAGTAAGAGTAAATCCTAGGGGTTCTAGGAGATTGATGAGAACGGATCGATTCTCCCAGCGATCGTCCACCACCAAAATATGTTTTCTTTCTCCTTGATAACCAATAATATTTCCCGCATCCTTAGCTTGTTGCTCGCTCCAATTTAAGGCTAAAGGTAACTCGACTTCAAAGTAGAATGTACTGCCTTGGGCTACTTCACTAGATACTTGAATTTGTCCCCCCATCAGTTCGATAATTTGTTGACTGATAGCTAAACCTAAACCTGTACCTTCGGATTGACGTTTCTTCTCTCCCACTTGCTCAAAAGCCTTGAATAATTTCTTGACATCTTCTGGGGTAATCCCCACTCCAGTATCGGTGACAGAAAATCTCAAACGAACACCATCAAAGTTATTTATAGTTGATGCTAAGGGTTCAACTTTCAGGGTGACACTACCTTTATCAGTGAATTTGATTGCATTTCCTAATAGATTTATTAATACTTGTCTTATACGTTTCTCATCGAGAATAACTCCACTAGGTAAACTAGGATCAGGTTCGTAGATAAAGTCAAGACCTTTTTGTTGCGCTCTAACTTGTGATATTTCCACTACCCCTTGGAGGAAAGAGGGCAAATGGATAGCCTTTGGTTCTAGTTCCAATTTGCGGGCTTCAATTTTAGAAAGGTCTAAAACATCATTAATTAAGGTCAGGAGATGAGAACCACATTGATGGATAATATTGACTCCGTGACTGGCTTTTTCTGGCAGAGCTTTCATCCGTCCCAGAATTTGGGCATAGCCAAGAATCCCGTTGAGAGGAGTCCGTAATTCGTGGCTCATGTTTGCTAAAAACTCACTTTTTGCCTGATTGGCATCGTCTGCTACTTGTTTTGCAACTGCTAATTCGGCGGTGCGGGCTTCCACTCGTTGTTCTAGGCTATGAAAGGAGTCTTGGAGTTGGTGACTCATTTCATTGAAGGTTTGTCCTAGTCTATCTAGTTCTCGGATCGCTTCAGGTTGGATCTGTTGGTCAAGGTTACCTCTAGTAATTTCTTGGGAAGCTTTGTTTAAGCGGTTAATTGGTAGAATAATCCAGTACGATGTATAGATACCAGAGATGATAGCTATGACTAATGCTAGGATGCACAGCAAGACTGTATTACGAGTATTGATATTAATTTGTTCCATAAACTCAGATTCTGGAACGACAATCACAATTAGCCAACTTAATCCATACTTGTTTTTGAAGGGAGTAACTTGAAGAAACTGCCGCTCGCCCTGTAGATAAAATTCATTCTGGGCAGTCGTGTTAATTGCTGACAACTGTGGATAGTGTTTTTTAGAAATTGCGTTGTTGATTTAATAGCAACTTGGCTGCTAGCAGTAGCGACTAAACGCTGGGGCGGTATCTTCGGATCATTACTAGCAATGAAAGCGGATTCATCTACAGAACTGGCTACCAAATTGGCATTATCCTCAATAATGAAGATTGTACTCCTCTTTCCTAAATCGATGTTTTTGAGGAAGCTACTAATACTCTCAAGATAAAAAGTTACATTACTCACGCCTAACAGTTTGCCTTCGCGATCAAAGATAGGATAGGCGGCACTAGCTAGTGGTTTTTGATTTGCAAAATCAGCAAAAACATCTGACCAAACTGGAGTTGCAGCTTGAACAGATTTTTTATACCAAGGTCGAGTACGGGCATCAAAAGGATTAGTGCTAGAGAAAAGTACGCTAGTTCGTTGACCTTGCTCATTAGCCCTTATATACAGGCTTTTGTAATCTGTACTTTTGTTAGAAGCACCAACTACTATTTCTCCATTATAAAGTCTTCCTCCTATCATCGCACCTTGTTCAGGAGTTCCAAGATATATTGACACATTATTCGTATCTTTAAATACTCTCATTATTTGCAAGAAAAACAAATCTCTTTTCAAATTGGTATTTTCTAGGTCGAGAGTTATCTCTCTCCGCTCGATCGCATCCACTACAAGTTGGTTCATCATCCAAGGTTTATCTAGAAGGTTTTCTAGACTTTGCTCTACCCTAGAGCTAACTTCTTGGCGCAAACGGGTAGCAAGGTCATTAACAGCTTTTTGACCATTAAGAATTGACAAATAACTAGTCAAGCCCACAGCAGCAAAAATTTGGAGTAGAAAAGGAGCAACGAGAATAAGCCTTAAGGGAACTGAGCGATGCTGCTCGGCTCTTACTGGCTGGGATAGTGCTGCTTTGTTAGATTGTCTAGTTAACATGGTGTTACTTTCCTAATAATCATCTGTTGTTATTTGTCAGTCGTTCACTCAATCCTAGTCTGTCTTTTTACTAGCTATTTTTTTGTTAAGTCAGCTACAAATAAATTCTGGAGAAATTACTTGTCTTTTACTAATTTATTAGAGAATGTCTGAAAAGGGTAGTGCAAAAAAAAGAAGGATTAAGAGGATATCTGAAAAGCATGGAGTTAAGCTAAATGCCTAGTTAAAAGATGAATAGAAGCAAGATAAATTCAAGCCTCAGCACTATGGGTAGAACACTCATAATCTTGACTCAGACGACGACACCAATAAAACCAGCCAAAAGTTCTCTCAACTACCCATCTTCTAGATAAAGGAGTAAAACCTTTCCTCTCTTCTGGACACCATACCTGCTCTAATATCTAGCCAAAAGTGTCCATTACCCATTTGACCAGTTCCATTCCTTCGGAGCCACCACCAACATAAGATTAGAGAAAAAGGTACTACTAGAACACCCCCCTTAAAGGTAGCTTTGTTTTTTTCAATACTAGATTTAAGTATAGATTATTTATAAATTTATAGTAACATTTTGACAATATTTTCAAAAGGA